>CADBUX010000005.1 GCA_902797995.1 uncultured Erysipelotrichaceae bacterium
GCCAGAATTGCCAATATTGCTCACAACGCAGTCCGAAGAGTCATCGCCAGCATACACATTACCAGACCGATACGCATTAGCAAAAGATATTGAAGCCGTAAGGCGAATATGCGCCGAATGCAATGTAGGCGCCGAAAATTCATTTTGGTATATGCTCTATGTATACTTACCCTTGAAGTTTATCTATTTTAGATAAACTTCTTTTTATATAAAAAAAGAAGCTAATGCTTCTATTCTTCAACACTTATTGCACCAGTAGGACAGTTTTCTTTTGCATCCTTTACTAGTTCTTTATTTTCTTCTTTTACTTCATCATTTACAGCATATGCAAATCCATCATCATTAAAATCAAATTCATCAGGTACAAGTGCAGCACATGCTCCGCATCCAATACATAAACTTTCTGATACTTTAGCTTTCATAAATTACCTCCTTGTTTACATTATACAATATAAACTATTAAAATAAAATGTTTTCTTTTTATAATTTATATGTTATAATTCTTATAGTAATGATAGGTGATTATATATGATGAAAGCTAGAATGGAAAAATATGATGTAGATACTGGTTTGAAACAAAGAACTAAAAAAAATGAAAACTTATACTCTGAAGTACAAAACATGAATATTGACTATGTAGATATTGATGTAGATAATGCTGTTGAATTATCTCCATCTTCTGGAAGGAAATCTAGAGAAGATTATCAAAAACAAAGAGAACTTAATAAAATATTACCTAACAACAGAGAACAAGTAAATATAAGTGATACAGTAGTTGAACCAAAAGAAGATAGAGTATATGACATTAATGAAATATTAAAAATGGCAAGAGAAAATAAACTTTTCGAAGAGAATGATAAAAAAAGACTAATTAATACTGAATATAATATTCTTACTAAACTTGATGTAGGAACACTTGAAAACGATGAAATGAAAAAAGAAGATTTACGTTCATTAATAGATGATATCTACGAAAAAGAAAAGCCAGTTGAAAAAGAAAAACCAAATAACTATACGCATAGTGAAGAAGATAAATTGCTTAGTGACTTACTTGAGGATACAAATACTATAAAAAGTGATATAGAACTTGACGAAGATATAAGTAAAAAAATAATTGATAAAGAAGAAGATGATACTTTAATAAATACTAAAGATAAAGATAGTGAAACAATAGCTACTCAAATAACGCCAAAAGAAGAACCTAAATTAGAAAATAGTATGTACGATTTTGGATTAGATAAAAAGTCTAGAAAAAAAGAAAAAAAAGCTAAGAATCTTCTCGAAGGAGTAGATCTTGAAAAAGAAAGAGAAGCTGCTAAAGAAGAAGATGATTATGAAGATGAAAAAGAAGGAAAGGGTTTAGTTATTGCTATTGTTATAGTAGTAATACTAATACTCCTTACATGTGCGTTCTTTGTATATGAATACTTTTTTGGAATATAACACTTTAAAAGTGTTTTTTCTTTTGGATTATAATATATTTTAATATGAGAATGTATTTAAAAAGTAATAAGAGACGTTTTTTCAAAAAAAACATTATTTTAATCTTTTTTTTGATGATATCTATCTTTTATAGTTTTCATATCTTAGGTAAAAATCTTAATCATTATTATTTAGAATATTCTGAAAATGAAGCAAGTAGAATTATTACTAATTCAATATCAGAGGCAGTTAATGAAAGAGTACTTAAACAAATAAAAAATGAAAGTTTATATACAGTAGTTCGTAACAAAAATGATGAAATAGAAATGATAGATTACAATTCATATTTAATAAACATATTTTTAAGAGATGTAACTAATAATGTAACAAAATACTTAGCAGAAGAAGAGGAAAAGTCCAATAATGCATCATTTTATATACCTATGGGATCTATATTTCAAAATCCACTTCTTAATAACAGAGGGCCTAAAATACCCGTTAGAATGGAACTCGTTGGTTCTGTTTTAACGGGAGTTAATTCAAAAGTAACTAATTATGGAATAAATAATAGTTTAATAGAAATCTTTGTTCATATCGAAGTAAATGAAAGAGTAATATTACCTGTGACTGCAAAAAATATTACTATAGTAAATGATATTCCAATATCTTATAGAATAATAAAAGGGAAAATACCATCATACTATAGTGGGACAAATTCATCATCTTCGATGTATATGATGCCTATAGAATAAATTAATATTTTATGATATAATTTTGTTGGTGATATTATGCAAAAAGAATATGAATTTAATAATAAGAAATATATATTAGATAAAGATGAATACAAGGTTTTTGATTATGAAATAGTAAAAGAATTATTTACTGATTTCTTTAATGATTATGATTATGTTCTTGGAGACATAGCCTATAATAAATTGCGCCTTAAAGGTTTCTGTGAGCCAAAAAACAGAAGGTTTAATAAGACTAATAATATTAAGGAATTAGATAGTTATATAGCTAATTATTGTGCTTATAATTGTAAATGGTTTCTTCTAAAGAAAATAAAATAGAAATATTTTGTTGTAATTATGAAAAAAATTTGTTTTTTTCTTTAAAATGCTTGATTTTACTAGTAATAAATGGTATTCTGTATATGTAAGCATACGATGCTTATTATTATATAGGAGGTAAAAAATGAAAAAAGTAGAATTAATTGAATCAGTAGCTGCTAAAGCTGGACTTACTAAAGCAGATGCTGGTAGAGCAGTAGATGCAATGGTAGCATCTATTACAGAAGCTTTAGTGAAAGGAGATAGAGTACCTCTAGTAGGATTTGGTACATTCGCAACTTCTAAAAGAGCTGCTAGAGTTGGACGTAATCCACAAACTGGTGCCGAAGTTAAAATTCCAGCAAGAACTGCTGTTACATTTAAAGCTGGATCTGCTTTAAAAGACGCTGTAAACTAATAAGAAGCCTAACGGCTTTTTTCTTTTGTCATCTTGTTTTTTATATCTTGATTTTGTATAATATTTATGGAGGAAAGTATGGAAAAAATTATATACGATGTACTTAATAAATTAGAAGAAAACTCCTATGAATCTTATATAGTCGGAGGATATGTAAGAGACAATCTTTTAGGAATACAAAGCTTAGACATTGATATTTGTACTAATGCTAAACCAAAAGAAGTGTTAGAATTATTTAATTGTGATAGTGTAAAACTATATGATTATGGAAATGTATCCTTTGAAGATGGTGACTATACCTTTGAAATAACAACTTTTAGAAAAGATATAAAATATAAAGGTAATCGTAAACCAGAAAAAATAGTTTATATAGATTCCTTTGAAGAAGATTTAAAAAGACGGGATTTTACTATAAATGCTATTTGTATGGATAAAGATGGTAATATTATTGATTTACACGATGGTAGAAAAGACTTAAAAAGAAAAATAATTCGTACTATTGGAAACCCAGATGAAAAGCTAAAAGAAGATGCACTTCGTATTTTAAGAGCTATTAGATTTGCAACTTTATTTAAATTTAAACTTGATCCAGAACTAAAAAATGCCATTATAGATAACAAAGATTTACTAAAGATTTTATCATATGAAAGAAAAAAAGAAGAATTAAATAAGATATTTTGCTCCAAAAATAAAAAATATGGTGTTAAACTTTTATCTACTTTAGGACTTCTTGAACCACTTGAATTAAAAGATATTAATAATGTATTTTATACCAATGATTTAATTGGTATTTGGGCAATGATTACTGATAGTGATTATGCTTTTACTAAACGTGAAAAAGAACTAATAAATAAAATAAAAGATTTGCAAAAAGAAGATATCAATAATCCTTTAATACAGTATAAATATGGTGGATATGTCTTATCAGTAGTAAGTGATTTAAAGAGATTGAATACTAAGAAAATAATCAGTAAGTATGAGAAACTGCCAATTAAAGATAAAAATGAAATTAATATAAGTGCTGAAGAAATATGTGAAGTTTTAAACAAAAAACCAGATAGTTTTTTAAAAGATATTTTAGAAGATATAGAAGTGCAAATACTAACTGGAAAAGTTAAAAATGAGAAAGAGGTAATAAAAAAATATATAAAAGATAACTATTAGGGAGGTTTTATGAAAAACAAGAAGTTATTTGAGCTAATAAAAGCAAATGATTTAATTATTCCTGCCATACTGCTTAGGAATTACAAAGATTTAAAAATAAGTGAAAGAGAGCTATTATTTTTATCATTTTTAATGTCTAAAGAAGGGCTAATAAGTTTTGATCCTGCGTATTTTAGCAAACACTTAAGTTTTGAAATAAATGAAATAATTGAAATGATTTCAAGTTTGACTAGTAAAAAATATATTGAAATGGTAGTAAAAAATAAAAATGGCAAGATGAAAGAATATTTAGATATAGAGCCACTTTATGAAAAACTTGAATTAATGATAATTGATGAAGAAGAACAAGATAGCACAAACTCAGAAATCTATAGCGTAATTGAAAATGAACTTGGTAGAACTTTATCGCCAATTGAATATGAAACAATAAGTGGTTGGCTTAATGCTGGTATAACAGAAGAACTTATAAAAGAAGCATTAAAAGAGGCTGTATTAAACGGAGTAAATAATCTTAAATACATTGATAAAATTTTGTATGAATGGACAAAAAAAGGCTATAAAAAAGCCTCTGACGTTAGAAAGAAAAAAAGAAAAGAAACTGAAGAAGTAGAACTTTTTGAATATGATTGGTTAGATGAAAATGATTGATGAAATACTAGACTTTTTAGAAAATTTAATACCAGAACCTAAATGCGAACTTAATTATACAAAAGATTATGAACTTTTAATTGCAGTAATGCTAAGTGCCCAAACAACAGATAAAAGAGTGAACTTAGTAACTAAAGAATTATTCAGTAAATATAATAATCTAGAAAAACTTGCAAATGCAGAAGAAAAAGATGTAGAGAAAATTGTTAGAACACTTGGAAGTTATACTAAAAAAAGTAAAGCAGTAATAGGTATAGCTAGGCAAATAGAAAAGTTGGGGAAAGTTCCGAATAACAGACGCCTTCTAGAAACACTTCCCATGGTAGGAAGAAAAACTGTAAGTGTCGTACTAAGTGAACTTTTTAAAGAACCGAATATTGCCGTGGATACGCATGTAGAAAGGGTATCCAAAAGATTAGGAATAGCTAGAAAAAATACAGATGTTCTTGGAGTAGAAAGAGCTTTAAAAAGAAAAATACCAAAAGAAAAGTGGTGTGATACTCACTTAAGATTAGTCCATTTTGGAAGATATTACTGCACTGCTAAAAAACCTATGTGTGATAATTGTAAGTTAAAAGAGATTTGTAAGTATAATTAAGAGAAGATAAAGAATTAATTAAATTCTTTATCTTCTTTTATTTGATTTTACCGCAAAAATAATTGTCATAATTCCAAATAGTAGAGTAGTAGAAGATAATATATAAATAAGTACTTTAGTATTCTTAATTTTTTCTTGATAGTATTCATCTAAATCGTAATTATACTTTTGAATAGTATTTTCTTTTAAATCATATATATAAAAGCCTTCTTCGCCGGTTTTTACATTCATTCCATATATCACACAGTAATTAGAATTACTAGAAATTTTATAACAATCTATATCATTATTATTTATAGTCTCAGTATATAAAGAATAATTACTTAACTTTTTATTATTAGTTAAAGGAAGTATACTAAGTTTTTCTCCAGATATTTCGTTATAAGGAGAATATGTATCAGAATTACCATCATACATATAAAGAGCAGTTTTTCCGTTTTCATCCTTTAAAGCAACTAAAGTAATTTTTGAAACTTTATTATATAATGCTTGAACATCTTTATTATCTATTTTAATTTTTTTTATTTCATATCCCTCTAATTTATTAAATGATTCAATGTTCTTTACAACAGTATACTCTTTACCATCAATTTTAAATTTAATTGGATTTTTTTCAGTTAAAGTGACTTTTATAGTATAAGTTCTATCATTACCGCTTTCACTTGTTACAACAATCTCAATTCTGTTTTCACCTTGCTTAATAGTTCTTTTTCCATCACCAGTTATACTAGCATTTTTACTAGAGGCAGTAGCTTTAATATTTATTTCATCTATATCATCTTCAATTTTTAAAATATAGCTTGTAGTGTTTTTCTTAAAAGCAGGTTCTAAACTATAACCATCAATAGATAGAGAAGCTAAATAATTATCATCACTTGTATTAGAACCATTATGATTAGAAGAGTTAATATAAACTGGATTTACAGTAACACTCATACTTTCCTCACTTCTATAAGTAGAAACAGCATAAGATTTTACTGAAATTTTAGTAGAGCTGGAATCTTTTACTTTAAACTTAAATTCTTTTTTAAAACTTTTAGTTTCGCCATTATTGGCCCGGTCTGTATTATAAGAATTACCACTAGTAAGTTCTAATTTACTATGATCATAATCTAAAGTATATTCGTAATAACCAATAGGACTATCACTATTAACATTAGCGGTTACAGTAATATTATTACCCAAACTAACAGATGTATTAGAAACGCTTAAATCAATTTTTGCATTTGCAGCATTAGCAGTAATAGGAAATAGCAATAAAAAACCTAACAACAATAATTTTTTCTTCATAAAATCCTCCTTCAATATATTAAATTACTTTACAGGTGGGTGAGTAGTAAAATCACTAGGCATTGAGTTATAAACTGGTATTTTAAATACATATGCTTTATCAAGTAGTTTTAGACTATTATAAGAATCATAAGTAGATAAGCTTTCACTTGCGGGTGCTAAAATATTAGTCATATATTGATGTGTATATCTAGTAGCGGTAGCATTAGGACCAGTATTAAACTTTTGATAATACATTGTATCTTGTCCTTTATTTATATAACCATTAGCAATAAATGAAGCACCATATTTAATAGCTTTTTCTCTAGAATTCCAAGGAGTTCCATCATTACTGTCAACGCACCCTGCAGCAGCTTGTAAACCTCTGTTTACAGGATTAGAACCATATGCCCCAATATTATAGTAATTATATATACCCTTTAAGGAACGAGTTAAATTAATTTTATACCAACCACTACTGCAACCAGTACCCTTATATTTAGTAGTGCTTGCTAAAGTAAAGACTTCATTTATTTGTCCTTCACTTATTATATAATTGTTGGTTCCAGCGCCGCTTCTTAAATTTACAGAAGAGGTAATTGTACCTTTTGTACCTGATACACTAACGTATGATGAACATACATAAGAAGTAAAACTACAAGAACCAGAGGCATTTCCAGATACAGCGCTATAAGAAGAATCGCTACCACCTTCTTGTTTAACACGAGCTGCTAAATGAACAGGACTTACATTATAAGTTTTACCTGCACTTAAGAAATAATTTCCATATGTATCATTATTTAAATAAGTTCCGCTTACAATACTCTTGATAGTTGATAGAGTATGATATTTACTATCGTAACTTAAGTTTTCAAATGCAAAGATATTTTGTTCATTTAAATAGTTTCTTGGATCAAGCATATATGCTACATACCCATCAGAGGCCGTTTTCCATCCTCCAGCTTCCCTAACAGCAGATGAAGTAAGATAAGCGCCAACAGTATGCTGAGTATAATTCTTTTCAGATTCACCATTAATTGCTGCTAAGAAAGTAACTCCAGTTTTTTCTGGTTTAAACACCCAAGATGGATGTTTAGAATGTAAATATGAAAGGTAAGGACAGTAACTTGCAGGAAAACCAGCATTTTTAAGCGTATTACAATAAATTGCATCATTTTTAGTTACATCACTATATTTTTCAACTAAAGACTTACAAATATATCCTGTCTTATTATTATAATATTTTATTTTATACCAACCACTACTACAACCATTACCAGCAGCACTACTTGATAAAACTTCCATTTCAGTTCCTAAATAAAGAGTATCTTGTAAAGCACTAGAAGCACTAGCAGACTTCCTTACATAACCATAATTTTCTTTTAATCTATAAGTCCATGTATTAGTAGTATAGTAGTTTCCTGATGATGTTTTAACAGTATTAATTTTTTTAACAGTACTAGAAGTAGAATTAGTAGTTGTAGTTGTACTTGTAGTTGACGTAGTAGTATTTGTCACAGCCTTAGGAGCAGTATTTTTACCAAACTCAGTATGATCAGAACAAACATAACCTGTACCACCATCAATACTTATTTTATACCAGCCATTACTACAACCACTACCACTATTTCTGGTAGTATTTTGTAAAATAACATATTTACCTTTCGTAATAGTAGAAATGGCAGAACTACTTGCTGAAGCACTTTTTCTAATTGTTGTACTCGTATTAGTAGTAGTAGAATTACTAGATGAAGATACATAAGCTGAACAAACATAAGCGGTTTTATTATTAATATTTATTTTATACCAGCCACTAGAACAGCCACTACCTTTTACCTTACTAGTTGATGTTACCATAACTGGTTCCATATATGATAGATAAGTTATTTTAGAACTAGAACTAGATGCCTTAGATCTAATGTTAACACCAGATAAATCATTCACTAAATATATGTTATTAGTTCTAACAACACTATTTGAACAAATATATCTAACAGTATTTCCATAAAGAATTTTATAAAGACCTCTAGAACAGCCTTTAACACTATATTTTTTAGTTTCATATAAAGTAACAGCTTGTCCATATTTTAAACTAGCAGTATTACCACTTGTACTAGAAGAATTCTTTTTAATAGGACTACCATTTTTATTAGTAATAATAACGTTTGTTGAACTGTTGTAACTATTTGTTAAAGAAGAACAAATATATCTGTCAGTACTTGTATTTAAATTTAGTCTATACCAGCCACTAGTACAGCCACTACCTTTATATTTAGTAGTACCTTCCAAGGTATAAAGCATGTTTTTTGTAGTACTTTGGTATATACCATATTTAGTTCCAGCGCCTTTTCTAATATTTATTTCAGATGAACTAACTTTAACACTAACATTTGAAGTAGATACATCATGTTTACAAACATAACTTGTTTTACCATTTATATTAGCTTTATAAAAACCTTCAGGGCAACTTCTTTCACTTTTTAAAATAGTAGTGTTATACAATGGAACAACATCGTTATACTTTAAAACAACACTTTTTGAATAATTCGTACCAGGTCCAGCCCATGTAGTGGCAGCTTTATTAGTAACTCTCGCATAAGTTAATGCATCGACATTGCCAATAAACAAAAATGATATAGTAATAATTAAAATGCTAAAAATCTTTCTCATAATATACAACCTCCATACCATTATCATATCTATAATAAATTATAACATATAAAAAGCCACCAACCTATAATATTAAATGATTTTCACATAATTTACACATTACTTTACATAATTAATAAAGACTTTTAAGAAAAAAAGAATAAAGTTGAAAAATATAAAAGTAGTATGTTATATTTTAAATGGTGAAATAAATATGAAAAAGAAAAGCATTATTTCAATATCTGGAGATTTAGCATCCGGCAAAGGTACTGTATCAGAAATATTAATGAAAAAACTAGGACATGGTATTTATCGAAACGGAGAGTATTTTAGAAAGCTTGCTAAAGATTACAATATGACATTATCTGAGTTTGGAGAGTATGTAAGTACTCATCCTGAAATAGATATAGAAATAGAAAATAGTGCCAAAGAATATGCAAAAAATAATGACAATTTTATTATTGATGCAAGACTTGGATGGTATGCCGTTCCGGAATCGTTCAAAGTTTATTTAAAAGTTGATATTAATGAAGCTGCAAGAAGAGCATATAATGATGAAAAAAGAAAAGATTTAGAAAGTTTCTCATCAATTGAAGAACATAAAAAGGCCTTAATTGAAAGGTTTGAAGGTGAAAATAAAAGATATTTTGATATTTATAAAGTTAGAAAAGATGATATGTCAAATTATGATTTAGTTATAGATACAACTGAAAAGACACCAGAAGAAGTTGCAAATATCATCATTTCTGAATATAAAAAATGGCAATAAAACCACAAAATGCTATAAATTTAATAAAAAAGCAACAACTAAATGTTGCTTTTTTAAACATATAATGTTATTCTTTAATTAGATAGAGGTGATATTTAAAATAGAAAGCAAAAATAAATTAAGTTTTTAATGGAGGAAATATGAATAGTGAAAAAATTGGAAAGAAACTAAGGGAAATCCGTGAGTATAATAATCTTACTCAAGAAGAGTTGGCTGCAAAATTAGATATTAGTAGAGATGCAATTATTAGACTTGAAAAAGGAACCAGAAAATTAAACTTAGAAGAGTTTAAAAAAATCATAAAATTTTATGATTTAGACATGGATAGTTTTCTAAACGAAGAAAAACAAACCAATAATTTTAAAGGCATCATTTTAGCAGGAGGTTCAGGTACTAGGTTATATCCGATAACTGAAGGAGTAAGTAAACAACTTGTACCAGTATATGATAAGCCAATGATATTTTATCCTCTTTATGTACTTATGCTTGCAGGAATAAAAGATATTTTAGTTATTACAACAAAAGAAGATCAACTATCATTTAAAAAGCTTCTAAAAGATGGAAGCCATTTTGGTATTAATTTATCATATGTAATACAACCATCTCCAGATGGACTTGCCGAGGCTTTTATCCTAGGAGAAGATTTTATTGGAAATAATCCCTGTGCTATGATTTTAGGAGACAACATCTATTATGGTAGCGGTTTAGAAGTTGAACTGAAAAAAGCTATAGATAACGCTAATTCTGGATTAGCTACAATATTTGGATATCAAGTAAAAGATCCAGAAAGATTTGGAATAATGGAACTTGATAAATACAATAATGTAATCAGTGTTGAAGAAAAACCTAAAGTACCAAAATCTGATTACGCTATTACAGGACTTTATTTTTATCCAAAAGGTGTTTCAGAACTTGCTAAAACAATAAAACCATCAGCAAGAGGAGAACTTGAAATAACATCTTTAAATGATATATATCTAAAAACTGGTAAATTAAAAGCAAGACTATTAAATGATGGTTATACCTGGTTTGATACTGGAACATTTGAGTCGCTTCTTGATGCCTCAAATATGATTAGAACTATTGAGAATAATAGAGATATGTTAATCTGCTCACCCGAAATGGTAAGCTATTCTAACAATTGGATAAACTCTGACGAGTTAATGGAAAGAGCAAAAGTTTTAAGTAAGAATTCTTATGGAAAACAATTGATAAGAATGATAGAAAAGGAGAAAAACAATGAATAAAAAAGAAACAAATTTAAAAGATTGTTATATTTTAGAACCAAAGAGATTTGGTGATGAACGTGGATATTTTGAATCAGTCACCGAAAAAGAACTGAAAGATCTTGGGTTTAATAAAATTTTTCAAGTAAGTAACTCTCTAAGTGGAAAAGGAATTGTCAGAGGCCTTCATTTTCAAAAAGATCCATATTGTCAAGCAAAAGTAGTTAGATGTCACAGGGGTGCAGTATTAGATGTCGTAGTAGATGTAAGAGAAGATTCAGAAACTTATGGTAAATGGACAAGTGTCTATCTAACACCAGAAAATGGCAGAATGTTATATGTTCCAAGAGGATTTGCTCATGGTTTTGTATCGTTAAAAGAAGATACACTATTTGAATACTATGTAGATAATGTATATATGCCCCGTATGGAAGGCGGTATACTTTGGAATGATCCAAATCTAGATATAAATTGGGATGAAATATTTGAAAAATATGATATTGAAAAGCCAGTTTTGTCTGTAAAAGATCAAGACAGAGTAACCCTTGAAGAAAGTAATGTCAAGTTTTACAGAGAGCCAAGAAGATTTTTAATAACAGGATTTACAGGTCAACTTGGATACGATATTGCTAAAGAACTTGAAGAACGTGGTGAATATGACTATTTAGCTCTAAGTAGTAAAGATATGGATATCACTAATAGAGAACAAGTAATGAAAGTAGTAAAAAATTATAAACCCGATGTAATATTTCACTGTGCTGCTTGGACAGCAGTAGATAAAGCAGAAGATATGATAGAAGAAGCGACTAAAGTAAATGTTCAAGGAACTAAGAATTTAACAGATGCTTCACTTGAAGTAGGAGCAAAAATTCTATATATGTCTACAGACTATGTCTTTGATGGTAAAAAAGAAGGATTATATACAGAAGAAGATACTCCAAATCCAATGAATGTATATGGTAAAACTAAACTTCAAGGAGAAGAAGAAATAAAAAGAAATCCAAATCACTTCATTACAAGAATTTCTTGGGTATTTGGTATCAATGGTAATAACTTTGTTAAAACAATGCTAAAATTGTCAGAAAATTATGATACTTTAAATGTAGTAGACGATCAAATTGGTAGTCCTACCTATACAAAAGATTTAGCAAACCTATTAGTAGAAATGTCTTATACTGATAAATACGGAACATATCACGTCAACAATGATGGATATTGCTCATGGGCAGAATTTGCTAAATATATCATGGAATCAAATGAAAAAACAACAAAGATAAATCCAGTAACAACAGAAGAGTATTCAGAACTAACTGGAACAAAACAAGCATATAGGCCAAGAAACTCAAAACTATCTAAAGAAAAGTTGGTAGAAAATGGCTTTGCAATGCTTCCGTCATGGCAAGATGCCACTGATAGATATTGTAAAGAATTAAAAAAAGTAAGAAAATAGTAAAAAAAGAAAGGTGAAAAAATGAAATATTTAGTAACAGGAGGAGCAGGTTTTATTGGAAGTAATTACATGCATTATGTTGTAAACAAATATCCAAATGATTACTTTGTATGTTTAGATGCTCTTACATATGCAGGCAATTATAACAATATCAAAGCTTTAGAAGAAAAACCAAATTATAAGTTTGTGAAGGGTGATATTAGGGATACTATCCTTATTGATAACCTATTTAATGAAGAAAAATTTGATTATGTCATAAATTTTGCGGCAGAGTCTCACGTAGATAATAGTATTAAAAATCCAAATCTATTTGCAGAAACCAATATTTTAGGAACTATGGTCTTACTTAATGCTTCCAAAAAGTATGGGGTAAAAAGATATCATCAAGTTTCCACTGATGAAGTATATGGAGACCTTCCTCTAGATAGACCAGATTTGTTATTTACTGAAGAAAATCCTATTCATACATCAAGCCCTTATTCAGCATCAAAAGCGGGAGCAGACCTTCAGGTTTTAGCATACGCAAGAACATTTAAACTTCCAGTTACAATTTCTAGATGTTCAAATAACTATGGACCATATCAATTTCCAGAAAAACTAATTCCTGTAGTCATATCAAAGGCTCTAAATGACGAAAGAATTCCCGTTTATGGAAAAGGTGAAAACGTAAGAGATTGGATTCATGTTCATGACCATAACGTAGGAGTTGATATGATAGTAAGAAATGGAAAAGAAGGAGAAATATACAACTTAGGAGGTCATTCTGAACGAACCAATCTTGAAGTTGTAAAAACAATTTTAAAAGAATTAGGAAAACCAGAATCTTTAATAGAATTTGTAACTGATCGTCCTGGACATGACTTAAGATATGCGATAGACTCTAGTAAAATTGAAAAAGAACTTAATTGGAATAGAACCTATACATTTGAAGAAGGAATTAAAGAAACAATTAACTGGTATGTAAATAATCAAGATTGGATTGATGATATAAAAACCGGGGAATATAAGAAAGCCTATACCTATAAAAGATAAGATTAATAAAAAGCCTTATGTAACCAAAACCATAGTTACGTAAGGTTTTTGTTATAAAAACAAATATTATAATACTTGTAAACTATTGTGTAATATATTTGCCCAATAATTTTTAGTATGATATAATTAAAATGTTAAGGAATGATTGATATGTATAAGATAATTAATATGTACTGGCAAAGAGCTAATTTGCACATAGTAGTAGACCAAAAAATAGAAGACAATGTTTATTTTATTAGAAATATTGAAGAATTTAAAATAACACCACAAGATAATGAAATAATAATTAATGTAACTAATGTAAAAAAAGGAGAAATGTTAAATCCTGCAACCTGGAGAGTTTTATGTGAATATAATGATTTAGTATTAGATTCGAAGCTATTAGATAAACTTGAAGATTATTCGAGAATATTTAGATATCGAAAAGAAAAGTATGCCTATTTAGTATACTTTTCTGTAAATAATGACCTTCATCTTAAAATAGAAACAAAGTTTATGATGGAAAATAAACACCCTGAAAGGTTTTATAGAACAAATGAAGCAAAAACAATAAAAGGCAAAACGCTTATTCCTTTAAAAAGACTCGGAGTATTCTTATTTAATGTTTATTATAGACTATCTAGAGTTTTTAAAGTTGGTCACAACAATATATTGTTTTTAACAGATAATAATGATGAACTTATGTGGAATCTTAAAAAGATGCATGATTATCTAGAAGAACAAAATAAAAACAACAAATATAAAATAAAAACCTATTCTAATGATAAGTTCAGTGGTAAAAAGAATTATTTCAAATATATTTATGAAACATATTTAATAGCTACAAGTGATGTCATTTTTGTAGATAATTATGTTCCATTATTAACACATATAAAGTTAAGTAAAAAGACTAAATTAGTACAGCTATGGCATGCTGGCGTTGGATTTAAATCAGTAGGATATGCAAGATTTGGAATTAAAGGGTCTCCACATCCATATAAATCGTGTCATAGAGCATACACTGATGCAGTAGTAGATAAAGACAATTTAGTAGGCATCTATAGTGAAGTATACGGAATATCCAAGGATAAATTTAAAGTATGTGGATCACCAAGACTTGATGGCTACCTATCTAAAGAAAGAATAAAAGAGAAAACAGAAGAACTATATAAAAAGAACGAACTATTTAAAACCAGTAAAGTTATCTTGTTTTCACCTACTTATAGAGGTACAGGAAGTAATAGTGCTTACTATGACTATAACCTCTTAGATTTAGAAAAGATTTATAATTTCTGCGAAGAAAACAACTTTATCTTCATTGTAAAGATGCATCCATTTATTAATGAGACAATATCCATCAAAGAAGAGTATCAAAACAGAATCTTTGATTATTCTGAAATGGATGTTAATGACTTAATATATGTATCTGATATCATGATAACAGATTATTCATCATGTGCTTATGAATATTCATTATTTGATAGACCCTTAATATTCTATAGATTTGACAAAGAAATATATGAATATGAAAGACCAATGCATACAGTAGATGCCTTTACAAGTAAGCAATATGAAGTAAAAGAATTTGAAGAATTAATGAAAGTACTAAATGAACTTAAAAATGTCAAAATAGAAAATAGATATAAAAATGTTAAAGATGATAGCAATAATGCATGTAGTGAAATAGAAAAACAAGTTTTAGGAGATATGAAGTTATGAAATTAATATTAAAATTAATAATATTTTTATTAAATATAATATATTTAGTACTTAAATTATTGCCTACAAACAGTAAAAAGATTCTAATAATGAGTAGACAATCAAATAAGAAAAGTCTTGATATAAAACTAATAGAAAGAAGCTTAAGAAAAGATTATAAAGTTGTAACACTATGTAAAACCCTAGAAGGTAGAGAAAACTCTACATTTTTTACCAAAATATCTTATGGTTTTCATATGTTTAGACAAATGTATCATTTAGCAACTTCAAAAGTTTGTGTTTTAGACACGTATATACCAACAGTAAGTATTTTAAAACATAAAAAAAGCTTAAAAATAATCCAAATGTGGCATTCAAATGGAACAATGAAAAAATTTGGTTATTCAGCTCTAGGCAAAAGAGAAGGAACCACTGGAAAGTATGCCAAAATATTTAAAATGCATCAAAATTATGATATCATCTTAGCATCAAGCAATGAGTATAAAGACCACTTAATGAAAGGATTTGGTCTAGAAAATACAGATAATATTTTAGTATACACACTTCCAAGATTTGATTTATTAAAATCAAAAAGTTATGAACAAAGAATAAAGGAGAAAATCTATAAAAAATACCCTGCATTAAAAGAAAAAGAAAATATAGTATATGCCCCAACATTTAGAAAAGATGAGCAAAAATTCGAAAAGAAATTAAAAGAATTAATAGAAACATTTAATTATGAAAAATATAACTTAATTATAAAACTACATCCACTATCAAAAATTAAATTAAATGATGAAAGAGTAATTGTAGACAATAGCTTTAGTACATTTGATATGTTATTTGTTACAGATAAACTAATCAGTGATTATTCATGTATTATCTATGAAGCAGGAGTAAGAAATATACCTCTTTACTTTTATGCTTATGATTTATCTTACTATGATTTTATACGTGGTATAGCGCTAGATTATAGCACGCTTCCAGGGTTTACTGAAAGATATGCTAAAGAATTAGTAAAAGATTTAGATAAAAAGTATGATATGAAATACTTAAAGGAATTCACAAACAAGTACATTGAAAATACAGAAAACTGTACAGAAAAAATAGTAGATTTGATAAAAGAAAATATGTAGTAAAGCGGAGGTAAACAATGAGATATAAAGGACACTTTAATAATTCGGGTTGGAGCATTTTTGTACAAAACAATCAGGTATTAAGATTTGATGGATGTGCTTTAGAATCTTTAGAAATAGAAGACTCAAAGAATAATTATTCCATTGAAGCATTTATAGAGAATAAATGGGAAAAGTCAAGTAAAGTAATTGGTAACGAAGATGAAGCAAAAGAAATAAAGGGCCTTTCAATTAGTATATCAGGCAAGGACGAAATAGTTTGCTATAGGTTATGCGATAAAGATGGGAACTGGACAGATTTTAAATCAAATGGTAAAAGAATAAAATTAAAGGCAGATGATTTTATTACTGGTATTCAAATTTTCGTAAGTAATAAAACTGATGAAGCCAAGCTAAAAAAAGAAGCCATTGAAAATGAAGATAGAGCAGAAGAAATAAGAAAACGATTATTTTTAAAAGATAATAATCAAATGGTACCAAGATTATGCAAAAACTATATGTTAAAAGAAAAAGCCAAAGTAACAGAAATAGAAAATGGATACATTTTACCATTAATAAAACTAGAACGCGAAGGCTTAAGAGATGGTACTTTTGCGGGTGGTGTTGTAGATACCCAAAAAAAATATGTAACAGGTTCAAGTAGAGGAATAGAAAATTATTCATGTTTAGAATCCTATGATTTTGAAGAATATGATGAAGTAGAGGAAGAAGTAGTTTTCGGAGGTATTTATATAAAAAATTTTGGACATTTTCTTGTAGAAAGTATTTCTAGACTTTGGTATTTTGTAGAAAATCCAAATGAAACTAGAAAAATAGCAATTTTAATGATACCAGGGCATAAACTATCATCATATGAACTATTTGAATTAATTGGAATAGATACATCAAAAATAGTAATAATAGAAAAACCTACTAAATTTAAAAAAATAATTATACCAGATGAAACAATGCATCTATGGAAAGGGTATAACGATAAATATTTATCAATTTATCAAAAAATAGCTAGTAACTCAGGACCATCTAAATATAAAAAAATATATTTAACCAGACATTTATTAAAAAATAATGATGGTATTAATGAAGAACAACTAGTAAACATCTATAAAAAGAATGGTTATAAAATAGTGGCACCAGAAAAGTATTCACTAAAACAGCAAATTTCTTTTATAAAAGGTGCAGATGAAATAGCTTGTACTGAAGGAACTTTATCACATCTTATATTGTTTGCAAAACCTACTTGTAAATTAACAATTCTAAGAAGAGATTACTACAACTATTTATATCCACAGCTTATTATAAACGATGTTACAAAAATAGATGTCTGTTATGTAGATGCAACATTTAACTTATTACCTATAAAGCATTCTGGAGGAGTATTCTTATATGGTCCTACTATAGAGTTTATAAAATACATGAAGTATAAAAAACTTAAATATAGTGAAAAAGATATAAAATTTAATATAAAAGACTATGCCGGTGATTATATACAGTTATGGCTTAAAAAGTATAAACCAAAAAGAAACTTTCAATCAATTGAAGAACTTGAAATGATAGATGTATACGAATGCTTAGATTATGCATACGAAGAGTTTAAAAAATATCAAAAACAGATGAAATCAATTCAAAAAAACAAAAAGAGAATAAAAAAGATCAAGAAAGTAGTCAAAAAAATAGATATAACTCCAAATAAAGTATTATTTAAATTTTGCAAAAAAGTATATAAAAGAATAAAGAAACATTGATAAAAAAGACCTATAGTGTATCACTATAAGTCTTTTTTGTATATAAGTAGATAAATACTTCACCACAAATAGTTATAATTGAAAGAAGAACATAAACTCTTCCAGATAAATATCTTACTTTTTTCAAATTATATACATTCATTTTTAAATTACCTTTATAAAAATCATTATCAATAGATAAGTTACCAGAATAGTATTTTATTTGACTATATTCTAAATATTCAAAATTAATTGTATCTTCATCTGTAAAATTATTACCACTTGCTTTAATTTCAACTATAAACTTATTAGACCCTTTAATAACACTTGGATTAATTTTTACAATAACAGAGCCATGATTAACATCAGAAGAACTTTTGGTAGATTCGTTAAGTAAAACCCCATTTTTATTAAATAAACGGATATTATATTTTACATCATCATTATCATTAATCTTCTCAGTTTTAATTAGTATTCTGTTAAAACTATAATCAGTAGTAAACTCTTGTCTTATTGTTTTATTTTGTTTATTTATGTTTTCAATATATTTATGATTAGAATTATTTGAAACATAAATATTATAATCATTTATAAAAAATTTATCTTTAACAAGACTATTATAAAACATAGTCTCAAATAATAAAGTAACGGTTATAATAGTTATAAATATATAGTTAATATTTTTTTTAGATTGTTTTTTCAAATATTTGTTAAAAATATCAAGACCAGGGATTGCCATAATAAATAAAAATGGTAAGAAAGGGTAGCTATAAGCATTTTTTGCTTCCCAAATTAAATAAAATAATATAGCCCCAAATATTAATAATGTGTTATTAAAGTTTTTATCTAATTTATTTCTCTTACTTTGTTCTACAAGTGCACATAAGCATAAAGTCAAAGTAACTATTCTAAATGATTGACAATATACTTCAATAGCATCACGTTTTTTTCCATTTACCCAAGAATAATAATGAGTATGATGCTTAACTTGATCAGTTCTATAATTATAAGAATTATCACCATTTGACCATGTAACAGGCAGTTTAATTATCAAGTGACGTATTAACCCAGGTATTTTATATTCGTTTAAAGTTTTATGTATTTCCTTCAAATTAGCTTTTTTCTTTTCTTCTTTAGTAGGAAAACTAGCAGTGAAATCATTATCGGCAGTAGTAACAGTACCATCACCATGAAGTCCCATCATTATCCAGTGCGTTATAGGAAAACTTTCATCAGTATTATCTACAAATCTTTTATTAAAGTTTCCAATTCCAATAAAGAAAATACTTGATGTAACTAGTACTATTAAAACATATACAAAAACATCCTTAATTTTAACTTTTCTATTGATTAATAGTAATAAGCAAGAAACAGAAACTGAAATAAAAGGAATAACTATTGTAGGTCTTAAATAATATCCAGTTACTAAGCAAATAGAAAAAAGTATTGAATAAATAGTTTTAGAAACAGTATTATTACTATCTTTAAATAGTAAAGCTAAATATATTAAAACTATCATAAATGGCAAAGAATAAGTTGGTGTATAAGTCCAGTTAATAAGCAAATAATTAAGAGGATTAAGCACGCTAAATGCAAATGCTTTAGTAGCAAATATTTCGTCTTTAATATTTCTAGCAAGTAAATAAGTAAATAATATTCCTAGATTTATCATAATAGCATTAAAAATAGCAAAACCAGTTGAAAAGTCTATGTTTAATGTCTTAAATACTTTTACCAAATATATAGAAAGCACTAAACAACCATTATTATTAGAATAATGCTTAAAATAATTATAATCATTAGAAACATGACTTTCTTCTCCTAAGCCAATAGAAATAGCCTGATCATTAACATGAAAAGGATCGGTTTTTTGAACTGGATTAAAAGATGTAATAATAAATATTTCTCCAATAAATAATAATACTACCAAAAGTATTTTAACTATCTTTAATCTTTTTATATCAGATTTATTAATGAAATCATTTAAACAATTAAAAAAAAGCATTATTAAAATAGAAGCAAACCAATATATTATATAAGAATTATTAAATTGCTTAATTATATAAAGAGTATCATCTGTTTCGAATAAAGCGTCATATAGTATAATCAAAAAAAAGAATATAGTTAACACAATTATCGTTTTTGTAAAAACACCAGTTATCTTTTTCATATATTCCTCCCAAAAAACACTAGTCAATTAATTCTTTTTCTACAATATATCTTGGTCTATGCTTGGTTTCATTATATATTTTACCAATATATTCTCCAATAATTCCTAAAGAAAGCATTTGAATACCTGATACTAGCCAAATAGAACAAATAATAAAAGTCCAACCAGAAACAGCACGACCTGTTAGTTTAACTATTAACGCATATATTAAAACAATAAAACTAAGCATTGACATAATAAATCCAACATTAGTAATCATTTTAAGAGGCTTAACACTAAATGATGAAATACCTTCCCAAGCAAACTTAAGCATTTCCTTTAAAGGATATTTAGATTCACCTGCAACTCTTTCATTTCGCTCATAGTAGGCAATACCAGTTTTATATCCAATTTGGGGTACTATTCCCCTTAAAAAGAGATTTACTTCTTTAAAACTTTCAAGTCCCTCAAGAGCAGTTTTGCTCATTAATCTACAATCTGCATGATTAAATACTATATCTACACCCATAATCTTCATAAATTTATAGAAACCTTCAGCGGTAAACCTTTTAAAGAAGGTATCTTTTTTTCTAGAACTTCTGACACCATACACTATTTCAGCCCCATTTTTATATTCTTCAAGCATTTTATCAATTACATTTATATCATCCTGTAAATCTGCATCCATACTAATAGTAATATCGGCATACTTTTTGGCAGTCATAAGACCTGCAAGTAGTGCATTTTGATGCCCTTTATTTCTAGAAAGTTTAACGCCTCCAAAAATTTTATTATGCTTGTGAGCTTCTTCAATCTTTTCCCAAGTTTTATCTTTAGAACCATCATTTACATACAAGACTTTACTATCATTTGAAATTAACTTCTTTTTAATTAATTGTTCCATTTTCTTTGTTAATTCTTTTGTTGTAATATTTAACATTTCTTCTTCGTTATAACAAGGTATAACTAAATATAATATTGGTTCATTCTTTTTCATTTTTATCTCTCCCCAAAACTATAGTTAGGTGCACAACAGCACCTTTAAGCACATTATAACAAATTACTAAAAAGTAGTCTACAGCTGAAAAAAAGCAAATAAATAATTTGTATTATTTTTCACGTTATGATATACTCAAATTATCTAAAGGAGGTAATTTATGAAGAATATTGCACTTATTTTTGCTGGAGGAGTAGGTAGCAGAATGGGAGCATCTATTCCCAAACAATTTTTAGAGGTTTCTAATAAACCTATTATTATTCATACACTTGAATTATTTGAACTTAATGAAAACATTGATGAAATATACATTGGCTGTATTGAGGATTATATTCCATATTTACAACAAATGATAGATAGATTTAATGTTGGAAAAATTGCTAAGATTTATCCTGGTGGTTCAAGTGGACAAGACACAATTTATAGAGGCCTATGTGCAATTAAAGAAAATAATGATAATGCCGTTGTATTAATTCATGATGGTGTAAGACCACTTGTAACAGAAGAAACAATAAATAATTGTATTACTGATGCAGCAAAATATGGCAGTGCAATTACTGTAACACCAGCTTTTGAAACACCTATTATCAGTTTAAACGGTAATTTAGTTGATTCAATGCCAAAAAGACAGTTTGTTTATACTGCCCAAGCTCCGCAATGTTTTAACTTAAATGACATTATGTTGTGGCATTATAAAGAAAGATTAAAAGGTGATAGTGCTTACGAAGGAATAGTAGATTCTTGTGGACTTGCTATGGCTAATGGCGTAAGACCACATTTAACTACAGGTAACAGGGGGAATGTCAAGGTAACTACTAATGAAGATTATTTAACATTAATTGCAAATAATCTTGCTAATGACTTTGGACAATTTATGGATTTAAGACAAAATAGTCTAGAAAAGAAACGCAAATAGGGAGTATTTAATGGTTGTAAATAAAAATCATAATAGAGTAATTGGATTCTGGAAGTTTGCTTTTTGTATTCTAATTATTCTTTTACATACAGGTAGTTACAATCATAATGGAAAGTATTTATTTGAAGCAGGAAGTATTGGAGTAGAGTTTTTCTTTATCGTATCAGGTTACTTATTTTGTAAAAAATGTTTAAAGTATAAAGAAGTTAAAGATAAAGATATAGCAAGTGAAAATGTAAAACAAATAACTAAAATGATAAGAAAGTTCTTTCCATATTTCTTACTACAATGGATATTAGCTACACCATATTTAGTATTTTATGAACATTTTACTTTATCGCAATTTATATATTGCTTGTTCCGTACTATTTTCTTTCCATTTAAAATTCCACATGTAGCAACATATTTTGGAATAGGTTGGTATATATCAACACTTATAGTCATTTTTTTTACCTATCTATATAATTTAAGGATTTAGGAGATCCATGGCAATTCTCAGTTATTGCCTATAAAGGAGTCCTAAGAGGATTCTTTGCTATTAATATTGGTTTCTTAGTATATGTAATTAATGAAAAATTTTCAAAAATCAACTTTTCAAAATTTGGCAAAATATGTCTAACATTAATTGAAAACCTAGGTTATTTAAGCATATTCTATATAGTAAATTTAAATAATGCTCATACAAGATTTGACTTTTTTATGATAATAATTTTATCAATTTGCATACTAATATCTTTTAGTAATCAGTCACTATCTCATAAAGTGTTTAAGTTTAAAGCAATTGATTATCTTGAAAAGTTAAGTTTACCAATGTATTTAAATCAATATTTAATTATGCAATTAATAACTCTTGTATTAACACAAAATAACATAAGTATTAGCTACTATGTTATGGTACTATTAGTTGTTCCACTGTTAATGTTATTATCATTTATTATAGAACAATTACTATTACCCTTATATTACAAAATAGTAAAATTATTAAAAAAGCTTTTTTTAGAAACAGAGAAAGCTTAAAAAACATTCTAAATAATTAGATTTAGTTTTATGTTATGATTTATATATAAATAATTTTTATGGAGGTTTTATATGAAATATACAAAAGTAGTAAATGAAGATGTAGAAGAAATAATAGAGTACTGCACTCCAGAGTTATTACTTAGTAAGCTAAACAACAAAACATTTTTAATAACTGGAGCATCAGGAATGGTAGGGTCATACTTTGCATATGTCCTACTAAAATTAAATGAACTTTATAATGCTAATATAAAAGTAAAAGCATTAGTAAGAAATCCCAATAAACTTGATGATTATATAAAGACAGGTGAAAACGTTGAAACAATACAAGCTGATGTAACATATCCACTTAGCATCGAGGGCGATGTTAATTATATAGTTCATGCAGCATCACCAGCCAGTCCAAAGATAATGGGAGAGCATCCTGTTGAAACTAATTTTGCCAATACATTAGGAACCGCTAATACGTTAATGCTTGCTAGACAAAAAAATGCAGAAGGCTATCTATTTATTTCATCAAGAGAAATATATGGTGAACCAAATGAAAATCAATCAGTATTTACTGAAGATGGTCCTCTTGGTCAAGTTAATCCTTTAGTGCCTAGAAATGGTTATGCTGAAGGTAAAAAGGCGGCAGAGAATATGTGCTCTGGCTTTAAAGATGAATATGGACTAAATACAAAAATAGTCCGTCTAGCGCATACGTATGGTCCGGGGATGTCTATATACGATGGTAGAGTACAAGCCGATTTTTTAAACAATGTGCTTCATGATGAAGACATAGTATTAAAAAGCGATGGCTCATCTATTAGAACCTATACATATATTGCAGATGCAATTAAAGCTATGTTTTTAGTACTATTAAAGTCAAATGACATTGTCTATAATATTGCTGATGAATCTTCAAAAACATCAATTAGACAGTTAGCAGAAACTTTAGTTAGCATTGATAAAGAAAAAAATTTAAAATTAATATTTGACATAAAAGATACATCAAAAGGTTCAGCAAGCTTTAAAAATGGAATTCTTTCAACAGAAAAAATAAAAAATGAGTTAGGATGGAGTCCAAAGTATTCAATTAAAGATGGCTTCGCAAGAACAATTGATCATTTAAAAGAGGAATTAGCCCTAGAAAATGTAAATACAAAAAGACTTTCAAAATAAAAAATAAGTAAACAAAAAAATCAGTTTCGATAAGAAATTGATTTTTTATATTTAGTTTAAGTAATACTTAAACAAATTATCCAATGGAGGGCCTAGTCGGATTTGAACCGACGAATCAAGGTTTTGCAGACCTACGCCTTACCACTTGGCTATAGACCCATTGCTTATTAATTGTATCATTATATTTTTGGTTAGTCAATCTATTTAATTATATAATTTAGATTTAATTTTATACTTTTTCTACTAATTATTTTGTTTTTATGATACAATTAACTAGTAAGAAAGAGGTGTATAAAAATGGAAAAAGTTTATGTATTCGGACATCATAATCCAGATACAGATGCAGTTGGTGGTGCAATATCTTTATCATATTTAAAGAATAAATTAGGAATGGATACAGAGCCTCGTGTTCTAGATGAAATTAATAAAGAAACAGAATACGTGCTAAATTATTTTAATGTACCAGTACCTAATTATCTAGATAATGTAAAATTGCAAATAAAAGATATAGAATATCATAAAGATTGTTTTATGAAAAATACTAATTCTATAAAAAAAGCTTATGATTATTTACTGGATAAATCAATAACAGGACTTCCTATAGTAGACGAAAACGGTAAATATGTTGGTTTACTTACATTAAAAATGATTTTAAATCATCTATTTGGAGATAGTCTTAAAACACTTAAAACTTCATATAACAATTTACTTGAAGTTTTGGAAGGTACTGAAGTACTAAGATTTAATGAAGAAATAGAAGGAGAAATAGTAGCAAGTGGTAAATCATCAAATATTGATGAAAATAGTATTTTAGTAACTACTAATAGAACTGATGTAATTAATATTGCAATTGATAAAGGCGTTAAAAGTATTATCGTTGTAGGAAAAGAAGATATAGAAGAAGAGTGTATAACAAAAGCAAAAGAAAACAAAGTTAATGTTATAACAACTAGTCATGATACATTTTATGTTATAAAAGTAATTGGTCTTGCTAACTATACAGATGTATTCTGTGAAAAAGCAGTTACTGTTATAAATGAAAATGATTATTATAATGACTTTGTAGATTTATCTAGAAAACTTAGACATAATAATTATCCAATTGTGGATGATGATAATAAATGTTTAGGACTTCTTCGTTTAACAGACTTAGAAAACGTCAATAGAAAACATGTTATTTTAGTAGATCATAATGAAAGTGCTCAAAGCGTTACAGGACTTTCTCAAGCTGAAATTGTAGAAATAGTAGATCATCATAAACTTGGAGATTTATCAACAACACTACCTATTAATTTTAGAAATATGGCTGTTGGTAGTTCAAATACAATTATTTATAAGTTGTTCAAAGAAAATGATATAGAAATTCCAAAAGATATCGCAGGTGTTATGCTTTCAGGTATTTTATCTGACACGCTTATTTTAAAAAGTCCAACAACTACTGAAATAGATAAAGAAGTAGTAGAAGATCTTTCTAAAATTGCAGAAGTAGATTATGAAAAATATGGATTTGATATGTTTAAAGCAGGTACTTCTCTGGAAGGTAAAACCCATAAAGAAGTAGTAAATACTGATATAAAAACATTTAGTTATGATGCAGAAACAAAATATGCAGTAAGTCAAATCTTCACTTTAGATTTTGATTCAATTAAGAAAGATATGGATAGTTATATTTCATTAATTGAAGAAATGAAAAAAGAAAATGGATTTAAGTTTATTGTAGTAGCTATTACAGATATTATAAGAAATGGATCTTACTTTATTTTTACTGAAAGTGGTAAAGAAGTACTTGAAGCAGGTTATGGATTAAAAGATTTAGAACAAGGTACATATATAGATGATCAAGTTTCAAGAAAAAAACAAATAGTACCAACTTTAATAAATGGATTAAATAGATTGAAATAGCATTGCTATTTCTTTTTATTTATTATAATTTATGTTATATTTATATTAAGGAGGAATAAAACATGTTTAATTTAAAAAATAGAGTTGCAGTAATTTCTGGTGCATCAAGTGGACTTGGCAAACAAATGTCAAAAGCATTTGCAGAACAAGGTGCAAATCTTGTAATATTGGCAAGAAGGCTAGATCGTTTAGAACAGTTAAAAAAAGAACTTGAAAAAAAAGGAGTAAAAGTACTTCCTATAAAATGTGATGTAACAAGTACTATAGATATAGAAAATGCTGCTAAAAAAACCGAAGAAGAGTTTGGTAAAGTAGATATTTTAGTAAACTGTGCAGGAGCTAGTAAAGATGCAGGGATACTTGACATGACAGATGATGAGTGGAATTTTACAATTGATGTAGACCAAACAAGTGTCTTTAAAATGACTAGAGCTTTTGCAAATATTATGAAAAAAAATAATTACGGAAGAATAATAAATATTGCTTCAATGTATGGCTTAGTAGGAAACACTGCAATGGGGACTGTAGCATATCATTCTTCTAAAGGTGGAGTAGTAAATATGACTAGAGCGGTAGCAGCAGAACTAGCAAAATATAATATAACTTGTAATGCAATATGCCCAGGATATTTTGAAACAGAACTTACAAGTGAAGTATTAAATACCGATGAGTTTACTAATTACATGAAGCAAACTGTACCTATGGGAAGATATGGACATGAAGGAGAACTAAATGCTGGAGCAATATTTCTAGCAAGTGATGAAGCAAGTTATGTTACTGGAGTAATACTTCCTATAGATGGTGGATATACTTGCGTATAATTAAAAGGTATTAAAAAAGAAAATGTCTAATTATAAAGTACATTTTCTTTTTTTTTATACATAAATTTAAGTGGTGATACTATGTTTACAAAAAAGAATAATGAAAGAATAAAATATGCGTTAATAATATTTCTCTTTCTTTTTTTTATAATTTTTATAAGAATAGTATATGTACAAGTTTTTTCTTATGATAAATTAAAGTCTCTATCTGATGATTTATGGAGTCGTAATCTTCCGATAAGTGCAGCTCGTGGTAAAATTCTTGATCGTAGCGGAAAAGTTTTAGCAGATAACATCACTATTACAAGTTTAGTAATTATTCCAAATCAAATAAAAGAACCTGAGAAAGTAGCGAAGACTATAAGTAGTATTCTAGGAACAGACTACAAAGATATGCTTTTACATGTAACAAAAAAAACATCAATTGAAAGAGTTCATCCTGAAGGAAGGAACTTATCTTTCGAAGTAGCAGATAAAATAAATAGTTATAGTTTTGAAGGAGTATATCTAGTAAAAGAATCCAAAAGATACTATCCAAATAAAAACATGTTATCTCATGTCCTAGGATATACTGGAATAGATAATCAAGGTTTATCAGGAATAGAACTTTTATATGATAAATATTTAACCGGAGAAGATGGTGCAATAAAATATTATAGTGATGCTAAAGGTAATAAACTAGATATGGCAGAAATATATACAGAACCAGAATCTGGACTTGATGTTATGCTTACTATTGATTTAGATATTCAAACATCAATTGAAAGAGAACTAGATAACATAGTAACAGCTTTTTCGCCAGATCATGCTCTTGCTATGGCAATGGATCCAAATACTGGAGAAATACTAGCTATGAGTTCACGTCCGGATTTTGATCCTAATAATTATAAAAAATATAGTAGTGAAACCTTAAGTAGAAATCTTCCTATATGGATGACTTATGAACCAGGTAGTACCTTTAAGATAATCACTACGGCAGCAGCAGTAGAGGAAGGAGTAGTAAACTTAGAAAAAGATGAGTTCTATGATAGTGGTTCAGTAACAATAAATGGAGCAAAACTGAGGTGTTGGAAAGCTGGGGGACATGGACATGAGACTATGCTTCAAGTATTCGAAAACTCATGTAACCCAGGTTTTGTAAAAATGGGACTACTTCTTGGAAAAGAAAGACTATTTAATTATATAGATTTATTTGGCTTTGGACATAAAACTGGAGTAGATTTAAATGGTGAAGGAAAAGGAATAATTTTTAATGTAAAAGATGTAACAGATCTAGAACTTGCAACCTCAGCATTTGGTCAAGGTGTAAGTGTTACACCAATTCAGCAAATAAGTGCAGTATCATCGATTGTAAATGGAGGAGACTATTACAAGCCTTATATTATGAAAAGTGTTTTAGATAGCAAAACAAATAATGTTTATTTAGAGAATAAAAAGACCTATGTAAAAAAAACAATTAGCAAAAACACTTCAAATATTATGAGAATGGCTTTAGAGAGCGTAGTTGCGCGTGGTGGTGGTAAAGTTACCTATATAGATGGTTACCGTGTTGGAGGAAAAACTGGAACAGCTCAGAAAGTAGAAAATGGTAGATACTTAGATAATAATTATATAATGAGTTTTATGGCAGTAATGCCTGCAAATGATCCTAAAGTGGTTCTATATCTTGCAATAGATAACCCTAAAAAAACAGCACTTCTTTCAAGTTATACAACAACACCATTTGTTAGAAAAATACTTCTTGATATAATAAATATAATGGATATAGAAAAACAACCTAATCAAACAGCAAAAGATTACGAATGGATGGATAAAAAATACTATGACGTTCCAAATGTTATTGGTATGACTAAAAAAGAAGCAAAAAAACACTTATCATTATTTGATATAACGTGCGTTGGCGATGGTGATATAGTAGTAGACCAAACACCAAAAGCTGGAACAAGATACTATGAAACAGGAACAATTAAACTAATGATGGGTAATAAGTAATGTAAACCTAACATAAAAAATTAATAAAAATATAGTGTAATAAAAAAATATGTAGTATAATTATCTAGAAAGAGGCGGTTTTATGTTAATCCTAACAAAATCAATATTATCATTAATGGTAGGTTTTATAATTGCAGTTATTATGGGACTAATACTCGTGCCAGTATTAAAAAGAATTAACTTTGGACAAAGAATAAGTGAATATGTAGGAGAATCACATAGAAAAAAAGAGGGAACTCCTACTATGGGAGGAATTATTTTTATCATTCCAACCATTCTTTCTATTTTGTTCTTAGTCCTAGATAATAGATTAGAAATGACCTATAATTTACTTATAATTATGGTAGTGTTTGTTCTTTATTCATTTATAGGACTTTTAGATGACTTTCTATCACTTAAAAAAGGAAAAAACGAAGGACTAACAGTAATACAAAAGTTTATTGGACAAATTGTAGTAGCACTTATATTCTTTGCTATATATATGAAATATAATGGTAATACGTCATTTATTGTAAGTACCCTAGGTATTAATATAGAATTAGGATGGCTCTACGGTGTATTTATTCTCCTTCTTTTAGTAGGATTCTCTAATGCGGTTAACCTAACAGATGGATTAGATGGACTTTCTGGAGGGCTAAGCACCATAGCATTTATTGCTTACGCTTTAATATCATTATTTATTGGCAAGGAAGATGTTGGTATTTTCTGTTTTGTACTTTCAGGTGCTATCGCAGGATTCTTAATGTTTAATGCATACCCAGCAAGAGTTTTCATGGGAGATACCGGTTCACTTGCTCTTGGAGCAGTTCTAGCAACGGTTGCTATTCTTACAAGAAGAGAAGTTACTCTTTTTGTAGTAGGTCTAGTATTTGTTATAGAAACATTAAGTGTAATGATACAAGTGTTTTGGTATAAAACCCATAACAAAAAAAGATTATTCTTAATGACACCAATTCACCACCATTTTGAAAGAAAGGGCTATGAAGAACCAGATATAGTAAAAGGATTTTGGCTCGCAGGAATTATCTGTGCAGTACTTGGTATTTTCTTTGCCGTTTGGATTTAGATAAAACAAAATAATGCTTGCATTTTTTCATAAAGTATAGTATATTATTATTGCTTCCGTTACCCAGATAAATGAAAACCCTTATTTATCTTAGTAATGGTGTATTATAAAAAAGGAGGTAAAATAATGGCTTTAACAAAAGAAAAGAAAGCTGATATCGTTAAAAGATTTGCTAAAGATGAAAAAGATACAGGATCTGCAGAAGTTCAAATAGCAATTCTTACTGAAGAAATAAAAGCTTTAACAGAACATCTTAAAGAACATAAGCATGACTTCCATTCAAGAAGAGGAATGCTTAAAAAGGTAGGAAGACAAAGAAGTTTGCTTAACTACTTAAAAAATAAAGATGTTACTAGATATCGTGAAGTTGTTAAAAAATTAGGTTTAAGAAAATAGATAGGCGCTTATTTTTTAGTGTCTTTTTATTTTCTAAGGGGGATTTATGCAAAAACTTGAAACAGAAAAACTATATATAGTAGGACTTTTTATTATATCTGGAAGAGAATATAAGAATCATGAAGAAATTGTATCAAGAAGATTTTTAAAATGGATAGTAGTAGAAAACCATAGTGATGATTACAGTGTTTATTTTAAAGATGTCAAGACAAAAGTAAATTACTCTTCATATGGCTTTGATATTGGAGATTTATACATTGATATGAATACATTATTTAGTTTTAATAATTTTACTAATAAACAAAAACTAAGTAGAGAAGAAATAGAGATTTATCTAAAAGAATTTAAGAAAAATTATAATGTAACTAAATTGAAAAATAGGCAAATAATCTATGAAATAATTAGAGAACTAATAAAAGAATTTGGTGAAGAAGCGAACGTTATAATCGATAAAGTAATGGATAAATTTAACGAAGAAAGTCCTGAAAATATGAAAAGGTTTTTAGATAATATAAGTGACAGTTTAGATTTAAATGAGAAGAAGTATACTAAATCTAGAAGAAGATAGGAAGAAGGGAATGTAAAAATGGAAAAAGTATTTAATTTTGATTTTAGAGGAAGACCTATAACTGTAGAAATAGGAAAAATGGCTAAACAAGCAGCAAGTTCTTGCTTAGTAAGATATGGAGATACTGTAGTATTATCTGCAGTAACCAATAAAAAAGAACCAGCAACTGGAGATTTCTTTCCACTTATGGTTCTATATCAAGAAAAGCAATATTCAGTAGGTAAAATTCCTGGTGGATTCATAAAAAGAGAAGGACGCCCTACAGAAAATGCAACTCTTGCAGCCCGTCTTATAGATAGACCAATAAGACCACTTTTCCCAGAAGGATTTAAAAATGAAGTACAAATAGTTAATACTGTACTATCAGTAGATACTGATAATTCTCCAGAAATGACTGCTTTATTTGCATCAAGCCTAGCACTTTCAATAAGTGATTTACCATTCGAAGGACCAATTGCTTCGGTAGTTGTAGGAAGAATAGATAATGAATTTGTAATCAATCCAACAGTAGATGAGCAAGAACAAAGTGATATTTATCTTACAGTCGCAGGTACTAAAGATGCAATCAATATGGTTGAATCAAGTGCCGCAGAAGTTCAAGAAGAAGATATGCTTGAAGCTTTAATGTTTGGCCATGAAGCTATAAAAGAACTTATCGCATTTGAAGAGCAAATCGTAGAAGAAGTAGGTAAACCTAAAAAAGATTATCCAATCATTAAAGTAGATGAAGAAATAAATTCTAAAGTAAGAGATATGATTACTGTAAAAATGGTAAACGCTATCCAAATTGAAGGAAAGCTAGAAAGACAAGAAAAAATAGATGAGCTAAAAGAAGAAGTAAGAACAACCTTTACAGAAATGTATAAAACAAGTGATGATTTAGATTCTATTATTAATCAAGTAAATGAAGTATTGGAAGCAATAGAATATGAAGAAATAAGAAGATTAATAACTGAAGAACATATAAGACCAGATGGAAGAAAAATAGATGAAATAAGACCTCTTACATCAGAAGTAGATATACTTCCAAGAACACATGGATCTGCTATGTTTACAAGAGGACAAACTCAAGTACTTAGTGTAACAACACTTGGATCAATAAATGAATATCAAATCTTAGATGGACTTTCTGACGAAGAAGGAAAAAGATTTATGCATCATTATAACTTCCCACAATTCTCAGTTGGAGAAACAGGAAGATATGGTGCTCCAGGTCGTCGTGAAATAGGTCATGGTGCTTTAGGAGAAAAGGCACTCGCTAGAGTTATTCCAAGCGAAGAAGAATTTCCTTATACTATCAGAGTAGTATCTGAAGTGTTAGAAAGTAACGGATCATCTTCACAAGCAAGTATTTGTGCAGGATGCATGTCTTTAATGGCAGCAGGGGTTCCAATAAAAGATATGGTCGCAGGTATTGCTATGGGATTAATAACCAAAGGTGATAAATATACAATTCTTACTGATATTCAAGGTGCTGAAGACCATTTTGGAGATATGGACTTTAAAGTTGCAGGTACTAAAAATGGAATTTGTGCTCTTCAAATGGATATTAAAATAAAAGGAATAACAAAACAAATTCTTGGAGAAGCTTTACAGCAAGCAAAAAAGGCAAGATTTGAAATATTGGAAAACATGAAGACTGCTATATCTGAACCTCGTAAAGAATTATCACCATACGCACCAAAGATTAAACAAATGAAAATAAAAGAAGAAAAGATTAAAGACGTTATCGGTAGAGGCGGAGAAGTAATAACAAGAATCATTCAAGAAGCAAGTAACGTAGTAAGTGTAAATGATAAGAATGCCGTTAAAATAGATATTGAAGATGATGGTAGAGTAATACTATATCATACTGATTATGAAGTAATAGATAAAGCTATGAAATTAATTGAGGACGTAGTAAGAGAAGTAGAAGTTGGAGAAATTTATACTGCAAAGGTAGTAAAAGTAGAAAGTTTTGGATGTTTTGTAGAAGTATGGCCAGGTTGCGAAGGATTAGTACATATTTCTAAACTTGCTAAAGAAAGAGTAGAAAAATGTGAAGACGTAGTAAAGCCAGGAGACGAAATAGTAGTTAAATTCATAGGAACAGATAACAAAGGAAGATTAAACTTCTCAAGAAAAGATGCAATGTAAGAAGTAGAAATACTTCTTTTTTCTTGCAATAATTATTAATATTTGGTATAATTTGAAAGGTTTACAAAAAAGGGAGATGTAGTTTATGGATAAAATACTAAATATAGCAATTGTAGCTCACGTTGATGTAGGTAAAAGCACCCTTGTTGATGCACTGTTATCACAATGTGGTGCTTTAAAAGAAGAAGTAGTAAATGCTCAAATAATGGATAGTAATGATCTAGAAAAAGAACGTGGAATAACTATTTATTCTAAAAACTGTTCTATTAAATACAAAGATTATAAAATAAATATTGTAGATACTCCAGGACATGCTGACTTCTCATCAGAAGTTGAAAGAATCATTAAAACAGTAGATACAGTAGTTTTAATGGTAGATTCTAAAGAAGGAGTAATGCCTCAGACAAGATTTGTTTTAGAACAAGCTTTAAAGAACAATTTAAATCCAGTATTATTTATTAATAAAATAGATAAAAAAGATGCTCGTATTGATGAAGTAGTAGATATGACTTTTGATTTATTTGTAGAACTAAATGCTAATATGGAGCAACTTGATTTCCCAATAGTATATGGTATGGCAAAGAAAGGTATTGCTAAACTAAATGTAGAAGATGAAGACGAGAATATATTCCCGCTTCTTGATACTATTATTGAAAATACTAAATGTTATGAGGGAGACGAAAAAGATCCATTACTTCTTCAAGTATCATCTTTAACTTATGATGACTATTTAGGTAGACTTGGAATAGGAAGAATTTCAAAAGGTGTACTTAAATCTGGAATGAATGTTACAATAAGCAAGAATAATGGAGAACTAGAAAAAACTAAAATAGGAAAAATATTTGTAAACGAAGGAATCACAAGGAAAGAAGTAAAAGAAGCAAGATACGGAGATATTGTAACATTTATGTCTAGTCCAAAAATAGAAATTGGAGATAGTGTCTGTGACCCAGAACATATTAATCCTCTTCCTCCAATAATTATTGAAGAACCGACTCTTTCAATGAACTTCTTAGTAAACTCATCACCATTCGCAGGACAAAGTGGTAAGTTTTTAACTAATCGTCATATAAAAGAAAGATTAGATAGAGAACTTGAAACAAACGTTGGACTTAAAGTAGAAGAGTTAAAAGATAGCGATGGATATAAAGTATCTGGTCGTGGAGAACTTCATTTATCAATTCTTTTAGAAAACATGAGAAGAGAAGGATACGAACTTGGAGTATCAAAACCAGAAGTATTATTTAAAGAAATAGATGGGGTAAAATGTGAACCATTCGAAGAAGTATTCATAAATTGTCCAAATGACTATTCAGGAACTATTATCAATGATTTAAATGAAAGAAAAGGTATTATGCATTCTATGGAAAGTGATGAGTCATATACAAAAATTACTTTCTTTGTACCAACTCGTGGTCTTATTGGTTACAGAAGTGGTTTTATAACTAATACTAAAGGTGAAGGAATCATGGTAAGAAGTTTTAAGGACTTTAGACCATATGTTGGAGAAATAAAAGGAAGAAAAAATGGAGTTCTTGTTTCAATGGAAGATGGAAAAACTATGGCATATTCATTATTTAATTTAAGTGAAAGAGGTACAATGATTGTTGGACCTTCAACAGATGTCTATAAAGGTATGATAATAGGTATTCATAATCGTGATAACGATTTAAATGTAAATCCATGTAAAAATAAACAACTTACTAACACACGTGCTGCAGGTTCAGATGAAGCACTTACTCTAATTAAACCAAAAGTATTCAGTTTGGAAGAAGCATTAGAATTTATCGAAGATGATGAACTCGTTGAAGTAACACCTGATGCAATAAGATTAAGAAAAAAAATTTTAGATGATAAAGAAAGATATAGAATGAGAAATAATTAATTTTACATATCTTTCTTTTTTCTTACACAAATTTTTCACAATTGATATCTATACTTAAATTATGAAAGGAGGTAATATATAGAATAGAAAAATTTTAAAACAATTTTTAAATACGGAAAAATAAAAAAATAAATTTTTAAATAAATAAAATTTCTTCCAAAAACATATTATTATACCTACTTTATTAAACTATAAAATAATAAAAAGTGCTTAGGCACAAACCCCAATTTATATTCTGGAGCTTATAGCTCCTTTTTTCATAAAAATTTCACAAATACAACAAATAAATTTTATACTTTGCAGATATATTAATATTGTGGTATATTATTAAAGGAATATATCATAGTAAGGAGAAGAATTATGGAAAAAGAAGAAAAAGAAATAGAAAAAGCAAATCAAAAACAAACAAAGAAAGTAGAAAATAAACCTATAGAAAAAAGATGCATAAAATGCAACAACTTAATATCAGAAAATGATAGATATTGTTTTATATGTGGTACTGATCAAACAAAAGTAAATAGTATTAAAACAAATAATAAGAATAAGAGTAATTTTAGTATTTTAAAATTCCTATTATCATTACTACTTTTAATGGCATTTTTTGCAGGTTCTTTATATATATGGAGATATTTTGATAATAGTTCTAATAATATTAATTATAGTAATAAGAAAGTTACCATTGATGACACAGGAATTGCAGATGCAGTAGAAAAAGTATATGATTCAGTGGTAGTAGTAGAAAACTATGTAAATGGAAGACTATATGCAACAGGTTCAGGTTTTGTTTATAAAACAGATAATACATATGGATATATATTAACCAATAATCACGTTATAGCTAATGCCACAGAAGTTAACGTAAAATTTACAAATAATGAAAGCTCAAAAGCAGAAGTGGTAGGAGCAGATGATTTCTCTGATGTAGCGGTGTTAAAAGTTCCAAAGAAAAATGTAATTCAAGTTGCAGAAATAGGACAAAATAGTAAAATGCGTGTTGGAGATACAACATTTGCAGTGGGAACTCCACTTGATGCAAAAGCATATTCTTGGTCAGTAACAAGAGGAATTCTATCTGGAAAAGATAGAGTAGTTTCAAGTGGTAGTAGTTATATGAATGTACTTCAAACAGATACACCAATAAATTCAGGTAACAGTGGTGGTCCACTTTGTAATGCAAATGGAGAAGTAATAGGAATCACCAATATGAAGCTAGCATCAGATCAAATTGAAGGAATGGGCTTCGCTATTCCAATTGAAACAGCAGTAGACTATGCAAATGGTTTCATAAAAGGAACAAGTGTAGATAGACCATATGTTGGAGTTTCAATATATGATGGAGCAGAATCATTCTTTAGTAATAATACATATGTAGTAGTAGATAGTGTAGAACCTGATTCTCCTGCAGATAAAAAAAAAAAAAAAAAAGGTGATATAATTACTAAAATAAATAATGATGCCGTAGAAAACTCTTCATACTTTAAATATAAATTATATAGTTACAAAGTTGGAGAAACAGTAAAAATAACAGTTAAACGAAACAATAAAGAAATAACTTTAAAAGTAAAACTTGAATCTGGATCTAGAAAAAAAGCTTAAAGAGGTGATAAATATAAAGATTAATCATGACAAGTTAAAAGAAATAACAAAAGTTTTGATTAATAATATAGATTCTGATATAAAAAAAGGACAAAGTAAAAACGATAAACTTGCGCTTTTCTATGTAGATATAAATAATAAAAAGTATTATTATTCGTATAATAAACTAGATCCTAGTTTTAATGAAATATATAATAGTTTTAAAATAGTGAACTATAGAAAAGCAAAAAGATTATTATATGAACAAATTTATGAATAAAGCACATGATGGTGCTTTTTTTCTTTTGTTATGATATAATTAAAATGGTGAATAGTATGAGTAAATTTATACCTAATATGTATAAAAAAGATATTTTTAGTATTGATTATAGCTTTTTAAAAGACAAAGGCATAAAAGTATTATTATTTGATTTTGATAATACTTTAATAGAAAAAGGTAACTATATTATAAATGATAAAACAATAAAACTAATTTCTAAATTAAAAAAAGACTTTATAGTTTATATATTATCAAATAGCATACACAAAAATAAAATAAAAAAAGTATCTGAAAAACTTGATATTCCATATATAAGTGGCAGTAGAAAACCTTTTAAAACAGGATTTAAAAAGTTAAAACTAGATGCTAAAGAACAAGAAATAGCTATGATTGGGGACCAATTATTAACTGATGTTTTGGGAGGTAACAGGATGAATTATTATACTATTTTAATTGATCCCATTAATTATAATGAAATTATCTTTACTAAGATTAATAGAGTATTTGAAAGAGTTATTTTAAATATGGTTAAAGTAAAAAGAGGTGAATACTATGATTAAATATTGTAAAGGTTGCGGAGTAAGGCTCCAAGACAATAACATTTTACTTGAAGGTTATACTAATGATTTAAGTAATGATTTATGTAGACGTTGTTTTAGACTAAAAAATTATGGAGTTTATGAAGTGGTCACAAAATCAAATGATGAATATTTAGAGATTATAAAAAATGTAGGAAAAACAAAATCACTAGTTTTATATGTAGTAGATTTATTATCTATTCCAGAAGATTTAGCACATATAAAAGAGTATTTACCTAATAATAAAGTAATACTTGTACTAAATAAAAAAGATATGTTGCCTTTATCTGTAACAGATGAAAAAATACTAAATTATATTGAAAACGAATATGATGATGTTTTTATAGATAAAATAGTAATAAGTGCTAACAAAAACTATAATCTTGATGAATTAATGAAAATGATAAAAAAACATAGAGTTTATAAGGATGTCTACGTAATAGGTAATACTAATGCTGGAAAAAGTACTTTAATGAATAAAATAATAGAAAGCTATTCTATAGATACATCTTCTATTACAATATCTAGTATGCCTTCAACAACCTTAGATGAGATAAAAATCCCATTTAAAGATTTCTTTTTAATAGATACACCAGGGCTTGTAGATTCTCATAACATTGTAAATTATATAACAGACGATAAAATAAAAAAACTATCTTCTCATAAAACAATAAAACCAAGAACTTATCAAATAAAAAGAGGTCAAGCTCTAATATTTGAAGATTTTCTTAGAATAGATTATATCGAAGGGGATAGAAATAGTTTTACAGTGTTTGTGCCAAATGAAGTAAATGTAAAAAGAATCAATGGTAAAAGGCATAACACTTTACAAGATTTATCAAGAAAAGAACTTGATTTAAAATATCATGAAGATATAGTAATAAGTGGACTAGGCTTTGTAAAAACAGTACTTGAAGGTAAAGTATATATCTATGTAGATAAAGATGTTTCAGTATTTACTAGAAAGTCTATTATATAAATACAATTATTGTAAAAAATAAATAATTATGTTACATTTAATACAAATGAAGGAAACTTAATAAAATAAAAAAAGGATATGTTTGGAGCCAGAATCAAACATATCCTTTTTATTGTATCATAAATAATACATTATTTTATTGGTAGTATTTGGTAATCATTTATTTTTCTTTATATTAATTACATATGGAGCAGTAGGATTATCAGTATTATGATATTCTTTGTAAGCAAGATTGCTTGAATTATTTAAAAACTCTTTTATTTTTGTGCTTTCTTTCAATCCTTCATCATGACCTGGATATATTGTAATAACAATATGTCCTTTTTTATTTAATAGTTTTATAGAATCCTTTATAGCTTTAATAGTGGTATCACTTTTTGTAGTTATATCTTTATCCCCTTTAGGTAAATATCCAAGATTAAAAATAATTAAACTTATTTTATTTTTATAATCTTTTAATGTGTTATACATATTCTCATGCCCAGTATTAAAAAGAGTATAATTTCTATAATTTTCTTTTAAGAGTCTATCAGTAGAATTTATTGCATCTTTTTGTATATCAAAACCAAATAAATATCCATCTCTAACTATACTTAACAAAAACATACTATCTTTACCATTACCAACAGTAGCATCAATTACTAAGTCATTATTCTTTAAATTAGTTTCCATTAATAATCTGGCTCTATTAAGAATACTAAGATTAAATCCCTGATAAGTATTTCTCCTTTTTAATTCTTTATCGATATCGTTTAAAATAGTAAACTTTTTTTCTAACCAATGTGGTTCTATTAAATCTGCTTTAATAGGATCACCAGTAATTCTATTAATAACAATATTTTCATTTAAGTTTTCTAGTTGATCGCACACTATGTCTATATATTCTTCACGTGTTAATACATGAAAGTTTTCTTTTTTATACATTTTTTCTAAGGCAGTATCTTTTAAAATATGAAGCATATGTATTTTTATACCATCTATTTTTAAAGAGTTTAAATATTTAACTGTTTCTATCATCATTTCTTTTGTTTCGTATGGCAAGCCATTTATAATATGGACTACTACTTTTATTTTAGCTTTTTTAAGTTTTTTATAAGCTTCTTCAAATTCTTTCAAAGTATGGCCTCTATTGATTAAAGTAGAGGTTTTCTCATGAATAGTCTGAAGTCCAAGTTCAATAACTAGATCAGTTCTTTTATTTAAATCCTCTAAATATAATAAGCATTCATCACTAATACAGTCAGCACGAGTAGCAATATTTATTCCAACAACATTATTATAAGTTAAAACTTCTTCAAAAGACTTTTTTATATAATTAAGTTCACCATAAGTATTAGAGTTATTTTGAAAATATGCAATATATTTAGCATTCTTCCATTTTTTATGAAGAATGTCTTTTACTTCATCAAATTGTTCTTTTAATGGTTTTAGTTCTTTGTTTAGTGCACTTTTACTACCACCTTTACAATATATACAACCACCGTATCCTTTAGTACCATCAATATTTGGACACGATAGGCCAAGATCAAGTGTTACTTTAAATACTTTACATCCATATCTGTTTTTATAATAATAATCCAAAGTGTAATATCTCTTATTTGACTACGTATATTTAAACATAGAATCACTTCCAAAAAATATTATAATGAAAAATATAAAAAAAAGCAAAAGCTACTCAAAAAAGCTATTATCATTGACAAAATAATAAAAATATGTTATAATGTTGCCAGTTGTTAGTAATGGGGGTTTTAACAGCTAACCGGTCTCGTTCAATACAACGAGACTTTTTTAAGGGGGATTAATTATGAAAAGTAATTACGATGAGTTAATAAAGCAATTTTTAGCTGCATGCGGTACAAAACATATTGATCTAAAATCAAAATCTTTTTTAGAGGAGTTTTCTAATTGGTTAAAAGAAAGAAAAGAAGTTGGAGAAAAATACGTTTCTATTATTAGTAATTTTGAACTATTTAAAGATAATTCAAAATGTGCTGAAGTTAATAAAGGAATAGAAGATTCTGTAACATTACCATACCATACTAAGTTATTAACTCCATATATAGATGTAAATAAAGTTGATGATCCAAACAGAGTTATTGATGCAGAGTTTTCAATATATAAGAATAATAAATTACCGATAATTAGTACTAAAGATGTAAAAATTCAGGTGATTCCTAATAATAAAATTATGACTTATATGACACAAAACCCTTATGATAGTCAAATGCTTGGGGGATGGAATAACTTACATAATTCAGGAAGAAATAACATAGTTGTTGGGATATATGGAAAAGAATACGATAAAGATAAAAGCAAAAAAAAGGATATACTTTTACGCTTTAGAAAACAACTTGACAATAACTTTAGAGAAATAGAATATGTTTTAAATGATGAATACTTTTGTGTTGTTGGAACTAAACAAAGAAAAAGATAATTGCCAATAATAAGATAGAAGATGTATTGCGATATATATCTTCTTTTTATTTTTTATTTACTATTTTTAATAAATTTATTATAATATAGAAGAATTAGTATGAAAGAAGTGATACTATGAATATTTATTTTTACATAGCAGAATTTTTAACAGCGGTGATTATAGTCCTCTTATATTATAAATTTATCGAAACAAGAAAAATTAAAAAGTATACTAAAAATAATATTCCTACTGATCTAAAACTATTTATATACACGCAAAAAGTAGATGTAAAAAAAATAAGTTATAAAACTTTAATGAAATTAGTGGCAGTAATAAATTCAATCGACATAGGAATAATTCTATTAATAACAAATATAACAAAAAATATATTTTTGAAAATGGTAATAGCAATACCTATGGCCTTTATAATGTTATTTATCAGTTATAAAGGAGCAGGATTTATTCTAAAAAAGAAAGGAATGACTAAAAATGAATCATAAAGAGATAGAGGAAAAATGGAAAAAGTATTGGGAAGAACATGAAACTTTTAAAACAGATATAAAAGATTTTTCTAAACCAAAGTATTATGCTCTTGACATGTTCCCTTATCCAAGTGGAGTTGGAATTCATGCAGGGCATCCTGAAGGGTATACTGCAACAGATATTGTTTGTAGAATGAAAAAAATGATGGGGTATAACGTGCTTCATCCAATGGGATTTGATGCATTTGGTCTTCCAGCAGAACAATATGCAATTAATACCGGTAATCACCCAAGTAAGTTTACTTATGAAAATATAGAAACATTTAGAAAGCAATTAAAAAATATTGGTTTTTCTTATGATTGGGATAGAGAACTTACAACATGTGATCCATCATTTTATAAGTGGACGCAGTGGATATTTAAAAGATTATATCAAGATGGGCTAGCAAAAGAAGTTGAAATGCCAGTTAATTGGTGTGAAGAGCTTGGAACAGTCCTTGCAAATGATGAAGTAATTGATGGAAAAAGTGAACGTGGTGGTTTTCCTGTAGTAAGAAAAAATATGCGTCAATGGGTAATAGATATACCTAGTTATGCAGAAAGACTTTTAAATGGTCTTGATGAAATAGATTGGCCGGAATCAACAAAAGAAATCCAAAGAAATTGGATTGGTAAAAGCGAAGGAGCTCTTGTTGATTTTAAAGTTAAGGATAGCGATGCAAGCTTTACTGTATTTACTACTAGATGTGATACATTATATGGAGCAACATATTGTGTTTTATCACCAGAACATGATTTGGTAGATATAATTACAACTGATGATAAAAAACAAGAAGTCGAAAACTATAAAAAAGAATGTTCAGTAAAATCAGATTTAGAGCGCACTGAACTTAATAAAGAAAAAACGGGAGTATTTACAGGAGCATACGCAATAAATCCCGTTAATAATAAAGAAATACCTATTTGGATCAGTGATTATGTTTTGGTATCCTATGGCACTGGAGCTATTATGGCAGTTCCGGCACATGATCAAAGAGACTATGAGTTTGCTAAGAAGTTTAAACTTGAAATAATTCCTGTTATTGAAGGTGGAGAAATAGAAAAGGAAGCATATGCCGGTGATGGATTACATATTAATTCAGGTTTTATAAACGGAATGAATAAAGAAGATGCTATAAGTAAGATGATTTCTTATCTTGAAGAAAACGGTATTGGTAAAAAGAAAATAAATTATAGACTTAGGAACTGGATATTTGCAAGACAAAGATATTGGGGGGAACCTATTCCAATTATTCATTATGAAGATGGCAGCGAAGGAGTTTTAGACGACGAAGATTTACCTTTAGTACTTCCGGAACTTGAAGACTATTCTCCATGTAAAGATGGTAGTAGTCCACTTGCAAAAAAAGAAGATTGGGTAAATGTAACATATCATGATAAAAAGGGAAACAGAGAAACATCAACAATGCCAGGCTCTGCAGGATCTAGTTGGTACTTCTTAAGATATATCGATCCACATAATGATAAAGAATTTGCAAATTATGAACTATTAAAACACTGGATGCCAGTAGATCTATATGTTGGAGGGCCAGAACATGCAGTAGGACATTTACTATATTCTAGAATGTGGAATAACTACTTATATGATAAAGGTTTAGTGCCAACCAAAGAACCATTTAAGAAATTAGTGCACCAAGGAATGATTCTTGGAAGCAATGGTTTAAAAATGGGAAAACGTCATCCAAAATATGCAATTGATCCTAATGATATAGTAGATAAATATGGAGCGGACACTTTAAGATTCTATGAAATGTTTATGGGACCTTTAGAGGCAGATAAGCCTTGGTCAGATACTGGTGTTGAAGGAACAAGAAGATTTTTAGATAGAGTATGGAGACTATATACTGAAGAAAATAAAATAAAGGACGAAGAAAACAAAAACTTAGAACAAGTTTACCATCAAACAGTTAAAAAAGTTACAGATGACTTTGAAACACTTAATTTTAATACAGCACTATCTCAAATGATGATTTTTATAAATTCTGTATATAAAGAAGAAGTGTTTCCTAAACAGTATGCTGAAGGATTCATAAAATTATTAAATCCAGTTGCACCATTTATTACTGAAGAGCTTTGGCAAATGTTAGGACACACAGAAACTATAGCTAATGAACCTTGGCCAAAGTATAATGAAGAAAAAACAAAAGAATCTGAAAAACAAATCGCAGTACAAGTAAATGGTAAAGTAAGAGGTAATATAACTATTACTGAAGATGAACAAGAAGAAACAATAAAACAAAAAGCATTAGAACAAGAAAACGTAAAAAAACATATCGAAGGAAAAGAAATAATTAAAGTAATAGTTATTAAAAACAAAATAGTAAATATAGTAGTTAAATAAAAATGTAGCCATAATGGTTACATTTTTTTTAAAAAAGCATTGCACATATGTATCACTAATGATACAATCGATATATAAGAAAAGGAGCTGATTTTTTTGAAAAATATAGATAAGTATACCAATGAAGAAAAACGTATTATGAATTTAGAATATGAGTTTGTTACAGATTTTATTAAATTAAGAAAGAATTTAAACTTAAGTCAGCAAAAGTTAGCAGATTCATCAAATGTAATTAGAGAAACTATTGCTAGGATAGAAAACTTAATGGCTTCACCACATTTAAATACTTTATTAAAAATATTAGATTCAGTAGGTTACACTATAAAAATAGTACCAAAAGATAGAAAATAAAGGAGCAAAATAATGAATAAAGACAAAATAGAAACAATTTCAAATCTTTTCGAAGGTAACGAAATAAGAAGTATATGGGATAAACAAAAAGAAGAATACTATTTCAGTGTAGTAGATGTTATCAAAGTACTTACTCATTCAAATATTCCTAGAAACTATTGGAGTGATTTAAAAAGAAGATTAAAGCAAGAAGGAAGTAAGTTGCACGATAATATCGTGCAACTGAAATTAAAGTCTTCAAAAGATGGTAAAAAATACCTAACTGATACACTAGATACTGAAGGAATATTTAGATTAATTGAATCTATTCCAAGTCCTAAAGCAGAACCTTTTAAAATGTGGTTAGCCTCTCTTGGTAGGCAAAAAGTTGATGAAGTATTTGATCCATCTAAAGGTATTGATGAAATGATAGATTTCTATTTAAGAAAAGGATATACATTAGAATGGATTGAGGCTAGAATAAAAGCTATTATTGACCGAAAAAAACTTACTAAGGTATGGTATGATAATGGCGTTAAAGATGTAAAAGAATACGCAATACTTACTAATGAAATATATAAAGGTTGGTCAGGAATGAAAGCGTCAGAATATAAAGCATACAAAGGGTTAAGAAAAGAATCGTTAAGAGATAATATGACGGATATAGAAATAGCACTAACTAACATTGGTGAAATAGCTACTAGAGATATCACAAATTTAGAACATCCACAAGGTTTGAAAGAAAACTTAAAAGTTGCATCTCGTGGTGGAAAAGTTGCAAAGAGTGCAAGAAATGCATATGAGGAAGAAATGCAAACATCAGCAGTATCAAATAAAAACACATTAAACTATCAATATATAGAGGATAATAAAAGAATAGAAAACAATTGACAAAAGTATAACAATGATACAATTTTTTACAAAAATATTAAGGAGTTGATTATAATGGGTAGATCATTGTCGTGTGGTATTGTTTCAAGAATAACAATTTTGGACAAGGATGATTAGTATAATGTATTAGATAATAAAGATAAGGTTTTAAAGCAAATAGGTAGGTATATTGATACATCTTTGTATGAGATGGATATAGATAAAGATTTTTTGCAATTTTCTATTGATGTTTCTATGTTTAATGATAATTTTCACATATTTGCTAATGAATTTAACAATACAGAGCAATGCGATATGGGTACATTTTGTTTTCCAGATAAAGCACCCTTGCATTTTACTAAAGATAATTTCGATTTTAAACTTATGACATATGATGATAATTATAATTACGAATATGAAAAAGACAAAGAAGATAAAATTGGTAGAAACTATGTAAAATATAAAGGGGAAGATATAGATTTAGTAAGCCTTGAATGGTACGAAACGTATTGGTTTTTTGATGATGAAGAAATGAAAAATAATTTAATAGTAACAATAGATATAGTTCCAATATGGGATGATTGCTCAGGATATATCGGTGAAGATGAAACAGGAATGCTTAAATGGTTGAATACCTTAAAACATGGTTATTTTAAAAATAAATTAGGAAAAAATATGATATTTTTTGTTTATTAGGGACTTAACAATGAAAAGTGCAAACAAATATATTGAAGAAGAAAAACGTATTATGGATTTAGAATATGAATTTATTACAGATTTTATTAAATTAAGAAAAGATTTGAATTTAAGTCAGCAACAGTTAGCGAATTCATCAAATGTAATTAGAGAAACTATTGCTAGGATAGAAAACCTAATGGTATCTCCACATTTAAATACTTTATTAAAAATATTATATTCAGTAGGATAGACGATAAAAATAGTACCAAAAGATAAAAAATAAAAGGGTGGTTTTGAAATGAAAAACAATTTAGTAATAACAGCAATGATTGTTAAAGAGACAAAAGTTGGAATAATGAGAGTTGGTAATGTAAATTATATTTCGTTAACTGATATAGCAAGACAAGCGAATTCTGAAAATCCATCTGGGGTAATTAGAAATTGGATGTCAAATAAAAATTCATTTGATTATTATAGTTTATGGGAAAAATAAAATAACGAAAAATTTTAATTCCGTGGAATCTCACAGAATTAAAATTGATGAAGTTGGATATAATCGCTTTACAATGACACCTAACCGTTGGAAAAGAGATTTTAATGCTATTGGTATTATTCCAAGTAGTGGAAAATATATTAAAGGAACATTTGCTCATCCAGATATTGCCTTTGAATTTACAAATTGGTTATCTCATGAATTCAAGTTGTATTTAATAAAGGAATTTGAAAGATTAAAAACAAATGAGGCTTATCAATATAAAATAGAATGGAGTGCAGCAAGACTTTTATCTAAAGTTAATTATGTTGTCCATACTGATGCAATAAAAGAATGTATTGTTCCAAATTTAACAGGAAGTCAAAAACAACACGTATATTCAGATGAGGCAGACATTTTAAATGTAGCGTTATTTGGTATGACAGCAAAACAGTGGCGAGAAGAAAACCCGGAATTAGCAGAAGATGGGAATATTAGAGATTATACTGATTTACTGCATTTAGTTATTTTAAACAATTTGCAAAATACAAGTAAATAATGACGAATATTTAATTGACAAAAACAATTAATTTTACAGAATAAAAGGTAGAAATGGTATATGAATAGTAAATATGGCTTACTGAGAATCAGATGGCTAAAATTTTCAATAGAGACGAAAAGAATACTAGATTATTGGAAAAAGTATTATATAGACATGTTAAAGAGTAGAACTTTGAAACATAAGTTCTTTTCTTTTACAAAAAATGTAAAGTAAAATATAAAAATCTTTTAAAACCCTTGCTTTTTCATCTGGGGGGGGGTACAATAATTATATAAAATAGAAAAGGAGTAAAAACTATGGAAAATAAAAAAAAGAAACAAATAACTATTGCAGTAATTGGAGTACTTATCCTAATAATTGCAATAATAGGATCAGCATATGCAGTATTTACTGCAACTTTAACAGGGGTAAAAGAAAATAAACTTACAACTGGGTATGTAACAATGGTTTGTAATGAGACAAACTTTACTTTAAGTAACACACAACCCTTAACAGATGAACAAGGACTGGCTTTAAACAATAACGAAGCAACATGTACACTTTCAACAACAATGAATGGAACAATGAATATAGGTTATGATGTAGCATTATATGATGTAACAAATAGTGCTGCACTTTCTGAAAACAATGTAAAAATACAA
>CADBUX010000006.1 GCA_902797995.1 uncultured Erysipelotrichaceae bacterium
TTTGTTTACAAATTAATTATACAACAGTTTTAAGTTATTGAGTGTTTTCTCTTTTTTTGTAATAATTTAATTATTCCCACATCTAGTTTACTACATCATATTACTATCAAAAATTGACAAAACTATTGTACTTTGTTATCATATACAACATCAAGAGGAAAAAAACAGAAGGAGAGATCAATAAAAATGACAATTGAAAATAAAAAGCTAGTAGCAAAATTAACAGCAATTGCAATCCTAGCAGGAGGAATTTCCTACGATACTGCAACAACAAAAAAGAATTTTAAAGTAAATGAAAAGTTACAAAATGTAGTAGAGACCTTTAATGAAGATACAAAACTTGATGAAGCAGCAGAAAAAAATATAGCCACATATAAAAACATGTCTATTGTTGAGGCAGCTGATTATTTAGAAGAATCTATAGACATTGAAGAAAAACTAGAAAACTATGATTTTTCAGAGGTAACAGAATTAGATAAATTAACAAAAGAAGAATACGATTATGCAGAAACCCTAACAAAAGAAGATGTGTTTGTTTTTATGGAAGTAATAAATAGCGAAAATGAAGAATCATTAGAGTTACAAGAAACAAGATTAAAAGCCATTAAAATGCTTGAACATTTAAAAGCAACAAGAGAAAACTGGATAAAAGAAAATGGGAAACAAGTTATTTTAAAAACATTATCTTGGACAATTAAATCATCAGTAGCAGAAGGATTTGGACTAGGCGTAGAAGAAATAGATAATATAAAAATACCTAAGTTAAAAAAAGTACAAGATATGAATTTCTATGTTTTATATAATGAAGACAAGATTTATATGTCAGGCAAAAGTGATATGTTTAATGCGTTCTACTATTACTATCAAATTAAATCAAGTAGTGATTTACAAGGAGAAGAAAACAAAATATATAATGAAGCTTTAAATTCTGCCAAAGTGTTAACAATGACAGGAGTAAATGTTGAAAATAATAAAATATACAATATAAGAAGTCTAAAAGAAGCAAAAAAAGTGTTAAAAAAGTAATAAAACCGTTGACAAAACTATATAATTCATATATAATCTAACATGTAAAAAAGGAAAGAGATGTATAAATCCACCTGATAGCGGATAGCTATAGGTAAAAAGCCAAGAAAAATATATTGTTTTAATGGTGGATTAGAATGCATTTCGCATTCTTTTTATATTTTTACGGAGGTGTTTAGTATAGCTAAAAAAAGTAATGATTTGTTATGTAATGAACAAATAAAAGTTCCACATGTCCTAGTAATTGGACCAAATGGGGAACAAATGGGAATAAAAAAAGTAGCGGATGCCCAAACAATCGCAAATTATGCTGGACTAGATTTAGTATTAATGAATGCAAATGCAAATCCTGCAGTCTGCAAAATAATGGATTACAATAAGTTTAAGTATGAAAAAGCAAAAAAAGAAAAAGAAAATAGAAAAAAACAACAAGCTAACAATGTTGAACTTAAAGAATACCGTCTTTCACCAGTAATCGATGTTGGAGACTTTGAAACCAAAGTTAGAAATGCATCAAAATATTTAGAAAAAGGACATAAAGTAAAACTAAGCATCAGATTTAAAGGAAGACAAATAATCCATCCAGAACTTGGAGAAGACGTAATGAATAGATTTGCAGAAAAAGTAAAGGATATTGCAATAGTTGAACAAAAAGCTAAACTAGAAGGCAGAAGCATGACAATGTTACTTGCACCAATAAAATAATCGAGGAGGTAAATTATGGGAAAAATTAAAACTCATAAAGGAACAAAGAAAGTTTTAAACAAAAGACAAAGTGGTTCAATCACTAAATGCAACTCAGTTGGACAACATAAGACTGGTAAGAAAAGAACAGTAGCAAACAGAAAGAAAAGAGCAGGATCTTCTTTAAACAATTCAGATTTAAAAAGATTCAAAAATGTAATTTAAGGAAGGAGTAGATAGACATGGCAAGAGTAAAAGGAAGCGTGCAAACACGTGCAAGACGTAAAAAAGTCTTAAAGAAAGCTGAAGGATACTTTGGTAGTAAACATAGACTATATAAAACAGCTCATGAACAAGTAATGCATTCAGAAAGATATGCATATCGTGATAGAAAACAAACAAAGAGAAACTTTAGAAAATTATGGATAACAAGAATTAATGCTGAATGTAGAGTAAATGATATTAGTTATTCAAGATTTATCGATGGATTAAACAAAGCAGGAATTGAAATTAATAGAAAAATGTTATCAGAACTTGCTATCCAAGATAAAGAAGCATTTACTAATTTAGTAAAAATAGCCAAAGGTGAAAAAGTAGCCCCTAAAAAAGTAGAAGCAAAAAAAGAAACAGTTAAAAAAGAAGATAAAAAATTAGAAAAAAAGGAAGAATCTAAAGATCTATCTAAATTAACTGTAGCAGAGTTAAAAGAACTTGCTAAAAAGAACAAAGTTGAAGGATATACTTCAATGAAAAAAGCTGAACTTATTTCGGCTTTAAAATAAACATATTAAGGAATTTTAATATCTAGTGCCATTATGGTGATATTATTTAGAACTTAATAGAAGATAAAAACGAAGGAGGAAAAAATATGACAGTAGTGTCAATGAGTTATTTATTAGAAGCAGGAGTTCACTTCGGACATCAAAAAAGAAGATGGAATCCAAAAATGAAAGAATATATTTATACATCAAGAGATGATATTTATATTATTGATTTACAAAAAACAGTTAAACAAATTGAAGAAGCATATGAAGCTTTAAAGAAAATTGCTGAAAAAGGAGGAACAGTACTTTATGTAGGTACTAAAAAACAAGCAGTAGAAGCTATGGAAGAAAATGCTAATCGTACAAACATGTTCTTCGTAAATGAAAGATGGCTTGGAGGAACTCTTACAAACTTTAGAACAATTAGAAATAGAATAAAAAGATTAGATGAAATCGAACAAATGGAAGAAGACGGAATATTTGAAGTTCTTCCTAAAAAAGAAGTAGCTAAAATTAAAAAGGAATACGAAAAATTAAATAGAAATCTTCGTGGTATAAGAAACATGAAAAGATTACCTGGGGCTTTGATTATCGTAGATCCAAGACAAGAAGAAATAGCTATTAAAGAAGCTAGAAAACTAAAAATACCTGTATTTGGTATCGTAGATACAAATTGTGATCCAGATATGGTAGATTACGTAATTCCTGCTAACGACGATGCAGTTCGTTCAGTAAAATTAGTAATCGGAGCACTTACTAATGCAGTAGCAGAAGTAAATGGTAATGAAATAATGGATTGTGTATCTCCAGAAGATCAAAAGAAAGCAGCTAAGAAAGAAGAAGCAAAAGAAAAACAAGAATCTGTAAAAACTGAAGAAGTAAAAGAAGAAAAAGAAACTAAAGAAGTTAAAAAAGAAACACCAAAGAAAGAAACAAACAAAGAAGAAGTAAAAGAAGAAAAACCAGCTAAGAAAGAAACTAAAAAAGTAGAAAAGAAAGAAGAAAAAGAAGATTTATCTTCTAAAACTTTAACAGAACTAAAAGCTATAGCTAAAGAAAAAGGGGTAAAAGGTTATAGTACAATGAAAAAAGCTGATTTAGTAGCAGCTCTACAATAATTAAAATAGTTTTTAAGGAGGAATGTTATGTTTACTGCACAAGATGTAAAAAGTTTAAGAGAAAAAACTGGAGCTGGAATGATGGATTGCAAGAAAGCTCTACAAGAAACAAATGGGGATATGGAAGAAGCAATTACATGGTTAAGAGAAAAAGGAATTTCAAAAGCTGCTAAAAAAGCATCTAGAATTGCAGCAGAAGGTTTAACTAAAACTGTGGAAAAAGGAAATAAAGCTGCAATAATTGAAGTTAATTCAGAAACAGACTTCGTTGCAAAAAATGAAACTTTCATAAGCTTTGTTGAAGCTCTAGCTAACACTTTAGTAGAATCTGATGTAACTACTTTAGAACAAGCTAATGAATTAAAAATAGATAACGAAACAGTAGCGGATACAATTATTAATTTAACTGCCAAAATCGGAGAAAAAATATCATTTAGAAGATTTGAAATAGTTAAGAAAACAGATAGCCAAGTATTTGGCATATACTCTCATATGGGAGGAAAAATAACTACTTTAGTAGTACTTGAAGGTGCCAATAAAGATGTTGCTAGAGATGTAGCAATGCACGCAGCAGCAATGAGACCAACATACTTAAATAAAGATGAAGTTCCAAGCGATGTTCTAGAAAAAGAAAAATCAATTATGAAAGAACAACTTTTAAATGAAGGAAAACCAGAAGATAGAATAGAACAAATTCTTGTAGGAAAAGTGAATAAATTTTACGAAGAAGTTTGTCTAGAAAATCAAATCTTTATTAAAGCAGAAAATAAAGAAACTGTTGGAAAATTTGTAGAACAAAATGGTGGAAAATTAATAAAAATGGTTAGATACGAAGTAGGCGAAGGAATGGAAAAAAGAAATGAAAACTTTGCTGAAGAAGTACAAAATCAAATAAATGGATAAAAATTAGGAAAACCTAATTTTTTTCTTTTATATAAAAACTAAATATAGTATAATATAATTAATTAAAGGAGAGATATAATGAATAATGATTATTTGAGTTTAGCAAAAGAAAAAATGGATGGAGCAATTAAATCTTTAGAAGATCGTTTCGCTAGTGTAAGAGCAGGTCGTGCTAATCCTAGTATGTTAGATGATGTGTTTGTAGAAGCATATGGTTCAAAAATGCCTTTAAAACAAGTTGCTACAATATTTGTTCCTGAAGCAAGACAAATAAGTATTAAGCCTTTTGATAAAACAATGCTAGGTTCAATTGAAAAAGCAATTTATGAAGCAAATCTAGGGCTTACTCCAAACAATAATGGAGAATCTGTATTTTTAACAATTCCACCTTTAACAGAAGAAAGAAGAAAAGATCTTGTAAAACAAGTTAAAGAGTATGCAGAAGAAGGAAGAATCAGAATTAGAAACATAAGAAAAGATATTATTGATATTATAAAATCTGATGAACACTCAGAAGATGAAGAAAGAAGTATTGTTGATAAGTTACAAGAAGTGGTTAACGATTACAATAGAAAGGTTGAAGAATTAACAAAAGAAAAAGAAAAAGACTTAATGGAAATATAATTTTACGTTATATTTCTTTTTATTATAGAAAAAATGTTGAAAATTTGAATTTTTGTGTTAAAATGATAATAGATAGCATATGGAGTTATATATAAAATAAGAGACTAACAGTCTAATGAATTATGATAAAGTAATTATCATCCTATGCTTGAATTAAAGTAAAGGAGGTGGAACAATGGATAGAGATAGAAGAGCTAGAGTTATAGCAATCGCAGCCCTTTTAGTAGGAGTTGTTGGATTATCACTAGGTTTCGCAGCATTCTCTAATACTTTAACAATTAAGTCTTCTGCAGAAGTTAATGTAGATCCAAACACATTCAATGTTGATTTTGCTGATTCAACTGGTGATACAAGTGCAACATCAGTTACACCAACACTTACACCAGCTACTGGTGAACCTGCAGGATTTACAGGAGAAACTGCTACAATAAATAATGCTCCAGCTGGTGCTCCAGTAATTCAAAACTTACATGCAACATTTACAAGACCTGGACAAAGTGTTACTTATACATTCAAAACTAAAAATGTTGGAGAAATTAAAGCTTATTTAACTAGCATTAATTTTGCTAATGCTACAGGTGGATCTACTACTAAAGTATGTACTGCAAAAGAAGTAACATCACCTGCAACACCAGCTACAGATAGCTTAGTACAAGCAGCTTGTGCAGGAATTAGCATAACTGTAACTTTAGGATCTGAATCATTCACAGCTACAACACCTAGAGCAAGCTTTACAAGTCAAACTGCACATGACCTAGAAAAGACTGGATCAAATCCAGATAGTGAAGATGTTACAGTAGTAATAGCATATGCAGCAGGTTCAGCTCAAGCCGATGGTGACTTTGACGTAGCATTTGGTGATATTACTTTAAATTATAGTTCAGTAGCAAATTAATAAATTAATAAATTAATAAATATATACTTATAGGCACAAGTTGCTTATACCTGTGCCTATAATATATTTTAACAAGATTATTTGGGAGGTAAAGATGAAAAGGGGATATAAAAAGTTATTAATCTTTGAACTAATTATTTTCATAATTCTGTTCCTAAATAGTTTTGTATGGAATATATTATCCAGTTACAAAATAAGTATATTTTTACTCGTAGTATTACTAATTTTTAAGGGCGTTTTTGGATTTGAAAAAGATAAACATAGATATACAAAAGATTTAATAATGGAAGTTATAATTTATTTGATAGCTTTCTTTATCTTGTATTATCTGTTTGGAATAGTAATAACCTTTTATAAAACAGGAAATTATCACACGCTAACAGGATTAAAAGATTTTATTATTCCTACAATAATATACATAATCTTAAAAGAATACTTAAGATATATGATTATGTGTAAGTCTGAAGGTAATAGACTATTGTTTGTAACAACAGTGGTCATGTTCATATTAATGGACATAACAACAGCAATCTATTTTAGAGATTTTAAATCAAATTATAGCACATTTTTATTCGTTGCATTAACGTTTTTACCAGCATTAAGTAGTAATGTAGTATTGTGTTATTTTACCAATAAAACAGGGTATAAACCATTAATACTATATTTATTAGTAATAGGACTTTATAAATATATATTACCTATTGTTCCTAATCCTGATGAATATATATCATCCATAATTAATTTTATATTACCAATTGGACTGGCATATAGACTTTATATTTTCTTAAGAAGAGATCATCAAAGACAGATAGATAGAGACTATCGTAAAAAACATATTATGCCACTTGCTATATCAAGTTTAATAGTAATTATACTAGTATATTTTACATCAGGATATTTTCATTATTGGGGAGTAGCAGTAGCAAGTGGAAGTATGAATCCTAAGATAAAAAAAGGCGACGTTGCCATTATAGAAAAGATTGATGGGAAATACGATACCCTTAAAAAAGGACAAGTTATTGCTTTCAAATATGAAGGCGTAATAGTAGTACATAGATTAATTGATGTTATAAAAGATCAAGGAAAATACTACTTTTACACAAAAGGAGATGCAAATGCAAATCCTGACAACTTTGTAATCGAAGAACAGAATGTAATAGGAACAGTAGATCATAAAATATCATACTTAGGAGTGCCTACTGTATGGATAAATGAGTTATGGCCATAGGGAGGAATAAAAATGGAAGAAAAAAATGAAAAAAGTGTTAAAGCAAAGCAAAACGAAGAAAAAGAAAGTCAGACAAAAATAATTGTTAAAGAAGAAAAAAATAGAACAAGCGTGAATGAAAAAACATACGTAAGTTACTTTAATAGAGTTTTGATATATGCTCTATCACTATTACTATGTTTTATTTTAGCTACAATATTTATGTCTAATGCTGTTACAACAAAAAAAGATCAATTTATAACATATAAAGAAACAAGTAATTTAGATTACAAAGTAAATCTAAAAAAGAATGATTTCTATGAACAAAAGTATTTAGGTAAAGATATGATATATGTTGCTAGCCTAATAGATACAATAGATATAGACTTTAATTATATATTTGACATAGAGAAAAAAAGTGATATAAGCTTTGATTATGACATAACAGGAAAACTAGTTATATCAGATACAAACGGTCAAAATACATTCTATGAAAAAGAATATGATTTATCTAAAACAAAAAAGGAAAGCATTAATGCCAAAAAATCTCATAAAATAAATGAAAAAATAAGTATAGATTATGATAAATACAACAATTTAGCTAATAAATTCCGTACTAATTATGGAATAGATACTACTAGTAACTTAATAGTATCATTAAACGTGCACAAAAAAGGTAGTGACAAAAACGAATATAAATTAGATAACAAGAGTGCGGTATCAGTAACTATACCACTATCAGAAAAAGCAATAAATATAAAAATAGATCATAATGATATCAATAATAGTAGTCAGTTATTTACAAGTTCTTCCGTAACAATAGATAATTATGCATATCTACTAATAAGTATAGTATTTATTATACTTCTACCAGTATTTATGTTCCCTCTAGTAGGACTACTACTAAGTATGGAAACAAACAAATCGCCTTATGATAAATATATAAACAAGATTTTAAATGAATATGATAGACTAATAGTAGAAACTACAACTGCACCAGATATAGAAAACAAAAATATAATAAGAATCGATTCATTTAATGAATTATTAGATGTTAGAGACAATTTAAGTTTGCCAATAAAGTATTATATAATAACAAAACATCAAAAATGTAACTTCTACATAAATCACAATGATGAATTATACTTATTAACAATTAAAGCGGTTGATATAGAAAAAAATAGCAAATAAAACTACATTATATAAATTAGATTATCAGATTGATAATCTTTTTTTATAACAAAAAACAAACTCTTGTTCGCAAAAGAAAAATAAGATATAATAGAATAAAGAAGGTGAAGCCATGGAAAGAATAATTATGCATATTGATGTTAATAACGCATTCCTATCGTGGACAGCACTAGATCTTTTAGATAAAGGATATCCAATAGACATAAGAAATATTGAAGCAATAATCGGAGGAGATGAAACAAGAAGATCAGGTATTGTTTTAGCAAAAAGTTTCCCCGCTAAGGCAAAAGGGGTAGTAACCGCAGAAACCATTTACAGCGCTAAAAGAAAATGTCCTAATATAAAAATATATTCGCCTAACTATAAAATATATAAACAAAAAAGCAATTCACTATTTAACCTATTATTAAAATATACCCCTGACATTGAAATAGCATCCATAGATGAATGTTATTTAGATTATGGAAAAGTAAAAGGGATATATGGTGATGAAAAAGAATTTGCAAAAAAAATTCAAAAAGAGATAAATGAAGAATTAGGATTTACTATAAATATAGGAATAGCTAATAATAAACTATGTGCTAAGATGGCTTCTGACTTTTCAAAACCTAATAAAATTCATACGTTATATGATTACGAAGTAAAAGAAAAAATGTATCCTTTGCCAATTGAAGATTTATTCGGAGTAGGTAAACAAACCTCTAAAAAGTTAAGAGAATTAGGTATAAACACAATTGGGGATCTAGCGAATAAACAAGAACAAAATCTAAGAAGAATTTTTAAAAACCAAGCAATTTATTTAATAAGAATAGCAAATGGTATAGATAACAGTGAAGTAGATGGAAGTCGTTTCATTCCCAAAGGAATAAGCCATGAAATAACACTAGAGCAAGATGAAACCTCTAAATTAGAGCTTTTTAAAAAATTAAGTATCTTATCAGAAATGGTAGTAGCCAGATTAAGAAAAGAAGAAAAATATGCCGGAGTAATATGTGTCATTCTAAAAGATAAAAACTTCAGACGTTATTCACATCAAAAAAAACTAAAAAACGCCGTCAATACATATAGTGAAGTATTTAAATATTCCAAAGAAATACTTGAAGAATTTTATAATAACGAACCAATTAGACTTATTGGTATTAGATTAGATGATTTAAAAAAAGTAAAAGGTTATCAAACATCACTATTTGATGAAGAAACAAAATGTGATGATAAAGTAGAAAAAGTAATAGAAAAAATAAATGATAAATATGGTAAAAACACGATAAAAAGAGCTTCAAATATTGATAACAAACACTTTTAGAGTTATTATATAATAAAGGAGGGACATATGAGAACTATAGAAAATGTGAACCTAAAATATAGAACAGTAATCTTAAGATGTGATCTAAATGTCAGTATTAAAGATGGTAAAATTATTGATGATACAAAGATAAAATCTAGTCTAAAAACTATTAACTATATACTAGATCAAAAAGCAAAACTAGTTATAATGTCACATTTGGGTAAAATAAAAACAGAAGAAGATAAAAAGAAAAATGACATGAGAATAGTTTATAAAAGATTAAAAGAACTACTTCCTAATCAAGTAAAATTTATCAACGAAACAAGTGGTAGAAGGTTAAAGAAAGCAGTAAGAGATTTAAAATACGGAGAAGCTTTATTAATACAAAATACAAGATATGAAGATTTAAAGAAAAATAAAGAGTCATCATGCAACAGAAGACTAAGTAAATATTGGGCTTCTCTTGGCGACATATTTATAAATGATGCATTTGGAACGATACACAGACGCCATGCTTCAAATTACGGTATATCAAGTTACTTACCAAGTGCAGTAGGATTTCTAGTGCAAAACGAACTTAAAAACTTAAATAGATTAGATAACCCCAAAAGACCATTTGTAGTTATAATGGGAGGATCTAAAGTGTCTGATAAAATAGGCATAATACAATCTTTAATAAAACAAGCAGACTATATCTTAATCGGAGGTGCTATGGCATTTACTTTCTTAAAAGCCAAAGGCTATAAAGTAGGAAGATCCATGTATGAAGAAAAATATATTGATTACTGCAAAGATCTTTTAGAACACTATGAAGATAGAATAATCCTTCCAACCGACTTATATGGAGCATTTGAAATGAATGAAGAAGCATCACTAGTATTACAAGATGTAGATAGCGTTCCTAATAACTATATAGGACTAGATATTGGAGACGAAACAATAAAATTATTTAAATCAATTCTAAAAAATACAAAAACAGTATTTTGGAACGGACCTTTAGGATATTATGAATATGAAAAATTTAGATATGGAACAAACGAAATATTAAAATATCTAAAAGAAACGACAGAAACAGTAATCCTTGGAGGAGGAGATATCGTAGGGTGCTCAAATCTTCTAGGATATACAGATGATTTTACCTTCGTATCAACCGGAGGAGGAGCTACTCTAAGCTATTTAGAAAACCATCACCAACCTGGATTGGAGAATATGTAACAAATGAGAAAAATAATAGTATTAAATCATAAATCATATCTAAAAAATGAACAAGCTAAATCTTATCCAATAAATATCAATAATTTCATAAGAAATGACCAAACAATTATAATATGTCCAAGCAGCATTTATATTCCCTATTTTAAAGGTAAATATAACTTTAAATTAGGCTCTCAAACTATAGAAAGCGATAACATAACTGGAGAATTAACCGGAGAAATATTAAAATCACTAGAAGTTAAATATACTCTTATAGGTACTAATGATAGAAAAAATAAATATGAAGAGACACCTAAACAAATAAATAAAAAAGTTAAAGAAGCAATAAAGTATAATATAAGACCTATAATAACAATCGGAGAAACATTTTATGAAAAAGAACTAAATAAAACACTAGACGTTCTAACTAAAGAGTTAAAAGAATACCTAAAAGACATTGAAGTAAAACAAGATATAATAATTAATTATTCTCCAAACTGGTCGTATCAAGGAAAACAAATACCTAAAGAAGACTATATTTATGAAGCAGTAGACTTTATAAAAACTTTCATAAAACGTAAATATAACGCAAATATAAAAGTTATTTATGGAGGAAATGTAACCAAAGACAGCATCTTAAAACTTGATAAAATAAAGAATATTGACGGTTTTTTAATTGATAAACCAAGTACAAATTTAAAAGAAATAATAGAAATCTTAAATACGATTGAATAAGTTCGACAAAACAAGACAAAAAAAGCTCTAGAACTTATTCTTTTTTTGTAGTAAAATGATACTTGCGTGGTAGTAAGAAAGGAGAAACTATGGAAAAAATAAAAGTAGTTCTAGTTGACGATAACGTAGAGTTAGTTAGAATGATAAGCGAATATTTTAGTAGTAATCACGCAGGAATTGAAGTAGTATATACTGCAAACGATGGAAAAGAAGGTTTAGAAATAATTAAAAACAAACAAGATGAGTATGATTTAATAATACTAGATCTAGTAATGCCAAAATTAGATGGTTCTGGAGTATTAGAACAAATGAAAAAGGAGAATATTGATAAAAAAGTAATTGTTTTAACATCTTATAATAGTCCAGACATGATAAGAAAGGTATCAGAATATGGAGTAAACTACTATTTATTAAAACCATTTGACTTACCAGAACTAGAAAAAAGAATACTCGAAGTAACAGACAAGGAAAACGAAAGTAATAAATCAATAAACCTTTATAAACACAATCTTCAAGTATCAATTACTAATATCTTACATGAACTTGGAGTTCCATCACATATAAAAGGATATCAATACATAAGAGAATCAATAATGATAGTCTATGATAGACCAGATATTGTCGGAGGTATAACTAAAGAGTTATACCCAGAAGTAGCAGAAAAATATGATACAACAGTGTCCCGTGTAGAACGTGCAATTCGTCATGCTATTGAAGTAAGCTGGAACAGGGGCAGTTGGGATCTTATGGAAGAAATATTTGGACACAGTATTGATATTGATAAAGCAAAACCAACTAATAGTGAATTCATAGTAACTATTGCAGATAAATTAAAACTAGAGTTTGAAAAAGTAATAGCCTAGATAAGAGAAATCTTATCTTTTTTTCTTTTTCATTTTTAACAATATTGACATTTTAAAAAGAACAAATTATACTTATATTAGAAAAATAGTAAAAAGGAGTCATTTTATGGAACGAAAAATAATAGATGAATTAAGAAAATGGAAACTAGATGCATATAAAAGGCCGTTGTTATTATATGGTAACTCAGGATGTGGGAAAACATACACAGTATTAGATTTCGGTAAACACGAATATAAAAACACAGTTTATTTTGATTGCCAAGAAAACCTAGAACTAAGCTATGTGATAGATAAAAATACAACAACAGAAAAATTAATAAGGGGACTTTCTGCAATTTCATTAGAAACAATAATGCAAGAAGATACACTTATAATATTTGATAATGTAACGGAAAAAATAATAACAGCTATAAAAAAACAATTTACAAATGGTAATTATCACATAATTATGATTACTAACAACAATGAACTAAAGAAAAAACATAAAGCTGAAGGTGTAAACTATAAGAAAATGGACTTAGTATCATTTCCTGAATACTTGAAATATGTAGGTAAAGAGCAATTAATTGACTTTATAAATGATTCTTTTAAAAACAATAAACCAATGGTATTCCATAGCTTAGCACTAGAATTATACAATGACTTTGTTCTAACCGGGGGATATCCTGATGCTATTGTTAACTTTAAAGAAAATGAAAACTATAATTTATTAAGTAACATTCATGATAAGAATATTAAACTTATGAAGTATAAACTAATTGGATTAGATAATTTAATAGATATAAAAAGAGGTCAAGAAGTTTATGATAATATTTCAATACAGCTTTTAAAAGATAATATAAAATTCCAATACGGAAATATTAAAGCAGGAGCTAGAAGCAAAGAGTATGAAAAGTCAATAGATTATATGCAAAACAATAACATGATAGTAAAGAGCACTAGAGTAACCGCGCTTACTTCTCCTTTATCCAAAGCAAAAGATGAAGAAAGTTTTAAGCTTTACTACAATGATTCAGGACTTTTATACAAAAAAATGAATGTAGGAAGTAATAGACTAGTAACAAATGATAAACTATTAGAATTATTATATGAAAATAACATAGTAAGTACCCTTTCAAATAATGGATTTAATATTTATCATTATCACTCTGGAGGCAAAGCTTTTATAGATATAGTAATTCAAACTAGAACTGGTAAAATCATTCCAATAGAAATACTTCATGGTGAAGATAATGCCAAATCAAAAAGCATGACACTTTCAATGAAAAAATACAACTTAAACCTAGGCATCAGATTTGGGGGAGGAGACTTTAAAGTCAAGAATAACATTAGATACATTCCATATTATGCAGCCTTCTGTATAGTAGAAAGCTTGTAGGTGTTACATGAAAAAAGTAATATTTGCAATATTAGATGGTTTTGGAATAAGGGAAGACGAAAAAGGTAATGCAGTAAAAAATGCTCCTACTAAGGCAATAGATAAACTAATAAAAGAATTTCCAAATTCTAAACTAAAAGCAAGTGGTGAAGAAGTAGGACTTCCTAAAGGCCAAATGGGTAATAGTGAAGTAGGGCATATAACAATTGGGTCAGGCAGAATAATAAATCAACCACTTCAAAAAATAAATAAAGCTTTGGAAGATTTATCATTCTATAACAATAAAGAAATACTAAAGGCAATAGAGCATGCTAAAAAGAACAACTCAAAGTTGCATATTTTAGGACTCCTATCTGATGGAGGAGTTCATTCTCATATAGACCATATCTATGCCCTTATAAAAATTGCCAAAGACGAAGGAATAAAAGATTTATACATCCACGCTTTTCTAGATGGAAGAGATGTAGCTTATAATTCTGCAGGATTATATATTGAAAAACTAGAAAACTATTTAAAAGAACAAAAAATAGGAAAACTAGCTAGCATATCAGGAAGATACTATTCTATGGATAGAGAAAAGATGTGGGATAAAACAAAAAAAAGTTACGATGCTATCCTAGGTATTAATTCTCCAATAATAAGCGATTATAAAACAGTTTTGGAAGAAAACTATAGAAAAGGTATTTATGACGAATTTATACCACCAACAATCATAGATAAAGAAGGAATAGTGGAAAACAACGATGCTTTAATAGTAGCAAACTTTAGACCAGATAGAATTCCTCAGTTATTTGAAGCAATAGCTAATGAAAATTTTAATCATTTCAAAACAAAAAAACTAGAAAACATATACCTACTTACAATGATGCCTGTATCAGAAAGTTTAAAAGTTCCATCAGCATTTACACATGATGAAGTAAGTAATACCATTGGAGAAGTTTTATCAAACGCAGGATATAGAGTATTAAGAATCGCAGAAACAAGTAAATATCCCCACGTAACCCATTTTATAGATGGAGATAGAGATATAGATTTAAAATATACAACCAAAATACTTGTACCAAGACAAAATGTTGATACTTATGATCAAAAACCAGAAATGAGTGCCGAAGAAGTAACAGAAAAAATAAAATATTTAATAGATGATTATGATTTCGTAATAGTAAACTATGCTAATGGTGATATGGTAGGTCACACAGGTAACTATAATGCAGCAATAAAAGCAGTAGAAGAGCTGGATAAATGTATAAGAGATTTATACGAATTATCATTTCAAAAAGATATTCTCTTAGTAATTACTGCAGACCATGGTAACTGTGAAGAAATGATAAGGGAAGATGGAAAACCTCATACATACCATACAACAAATAAAGTTCCACTTATTGTATGTGATAAAAAATATGTGGTAGAAGATGGAAAACTAAGTGATATAGCGCCATCTCTGTTAAATATTTTAAATCTAAAAATTCCAAAAGAAATGACAGGAGATATAATAATAAAAGAAAAATAAATACCGAAAGGTATTTTTTTTGACTAAATAAAACAAAAAATATATAATAATAAACCAGGTGATATTATGAAAACAATACCAATTGTAGACCAAATAAAGAATCAAGAAGAAGAAAAATATAATCTAATTATTGAAACTGAAACTCCAACAGTAATTGAATATTTTAAAAATAATCTCCAAGGAAAGAATTTAAATCTGTCTGATTCCTTATCAATGCTCATCATAGGATTAAATGCTATTGGAGTAGCAGATTGTGAAAATAGAAAGATTTGTATTTTTAAAAAATCACAAGGTATTTATAAAAATTTCAAAAAATCTTTAAAGTATAGATTAAATAAAGCGATAATATCATTTACTACCTTTCATGAAATAAGACATATATTACAAAATGAAAGAGAAGATTTATTTCAAGACTATGATTTATTTTGTATAAAATATCTATCTATTATGAATAATAAATATTTATTAAATACTGATTTTCACGATTCTCAATATTTCGAAATAGATGCCAATATATATGGAGCATCTGAAACAAAAAAGTTATTTCAAAACGATAATCAAGTCTCTAAATACATTGATGGAATTCTCTCAGACCATCTTTATGAAGAATACACTTATAATTTCGAATACTTTTTTAATAAGTTCTTAAAAACTATTAAATATGGCTTTGAAGAGGGTTATTATAATGATAATACGCAAATAAGTAATTATTGGAATCAAGATGGCAGTTTTAAGAACTTAACGCAGTTAATGAAGTCAAACGAATTATTAAAAGATTCTAAACTAACTACAAAAATAGTAACAAGTAATGCTTTCTTATCAACAATCAATACTAATAATTTGCAGCCATTAGAACTTGAGTTTTTAAATGATCAATTACAAAAATCTATAGGTTATTATGATGAAGATATGAATAATATTTGTGATTTATACTTCAGTAAGAAGATATCGAGAGTAGATTATCAAATGGGTGTTGATTTTCTAAACAGACAAATAGAAAACAAACAAAAATTTTTAAATAAAATAAACGATTCCGATATAAAATATAAAACTAAAATTTTAAAAAGACTAACAAAATAGTAGCTATTTTATTTGAAATAGAAGTCTCCAAAATTTGACAAAATGCACTTCCTCTGGTAAAATATTTAATTGTCACGCAAAGAAGAGGTGTATTAAAGATGTTTTATGATGAAATACAAGCTATAGAAAAGTGTGAAGAAGATCCGTCCCAGATATTTAATTTAATAGATGAAGGGCACATGGAATTAGTAGAAAAAGTACTAAGTAAAAAATGGTCATCAATTAACGTAACAAATGAAAACGGTGATGATGTCATAAGTTATTTATTAAAGAAGAATTATTATAATTTAGTACTAACTAATATGAAGAAAAAAGATTGGGATGTAAACCATCAAAATAAAGATGGAGATACATTTGCTCATATCTTAGTAACAAAAAACTACTTAGATGTAAGGGATTTAACAAAAGAATTACATAAAAAGAAAAGTTTTATTCCAAATATTAGAAATAAAAATGGTGAAACTATTTTAGATAAATCCTTAAATAGAGATAATATTTATACTACAATAGAAATATTAAAAGACAAAAGATTTAATAACATTGACTTAGTTTCATTTAAAAATTTATATGAAAAATATGTAAAAAGTGAAGAATACGGTGCATATTCAAAAATGACTAATTTAGAAGCAATTATTAGTAGTTTAAAAAATAAACCATTACTTCCAAAACTAAACAAAATAATAGAAGAATTAACAAATGATTTGGATGAAATTAAGAAAAAGTTAAAACAAGGTGACATGAAAACACTAGATGATATGATTTATAGTGCTTTAGTAGAAATGGAATAGGTAAATTATTGATTAATTTGCCTTTTTATTTTATAATTTTAAACAGGCCCTCATTATAAGTAAAAAACGAAGAATATTATTATTTGTTAGAAAACTATCAAGAATAAAAAAACATAAATATTAAAAAGATATGAAAGGAACTGATACATATGAATATGCCATCTTTAAAAGAAGCGAAAAAAAGAACCGACAAACGAGTAGAAACAAAGACTTATAAAAAAGAAAACAAATATCAAGAGTTATTAAAAAATAAAACTTTTTATATAAAGACCTATGGTTGTCAAATGAATGAACATGATAGTGAAAACATGATAGCAATTTTAAAAGAATATGGTATGAAAGAAGTAAAAGACTATGAAGATGCAGATTTAATCATGCTAAATACCTGTTCAATAAGAGAAAACGCTCATAACAAAGTATTTGGTATGTTAGGTAGAATAAAGCATTTAAAAGGCATAAAAAAAGATATAGTAGTAGGCCTAGCGGGTTGTATGGCTCAAGAAGAAGTAGTAGCAAATGAGATACTAAACAAGTATAAATGGATGGATTTTGTTTTAGGAACTCACAATATCCACAATTTAGCAGAAATAGTTTATGACTCATTTAAAGATAGAAAGCTAAAAATTGAAGCACAAAGTATTGAAGGAGACATCATAGAAAACATGCCTGCAGATAGACAAAACAAATATAAAGCATATGTAAATATAATGTATGGCTGTGATAAATTCTGTACTTATTGTATAGTGCCTTATACAAGAGGAAAGCAAAGAAGCAGAAATAAAGATGACATCATAAAAGAAGTAAAAGACTTGATAAAAGAAGGATACAAAGAAGTGACGCTTTTAGGGCAAAATGTAAATGCTTACGGAAAAGATAGAAATGATAACTACAACATGGCAAATCTTTTAGAAGACGTAGCAAAAACAGGTATAGATAGAGTTAGATTTATGACTTCACATCCTTGGGACTTTACTGATGATATGATTGATATAATAGCTAAATACCATAACATAATGCCAAGTATTCACTTACCTGTACAGTCCGGTAACACTAGAATTCTAAAACTTATGGGAAGACGCTACACAAAAGAAGAATACCTTGACTTGTTCTATAAATTAAAAGATAGAATACCTAAGGTAGCAATATCAACAGATATAATTGTAGGCTTTCCAAATGAAACAGAAGAAGAGTTTAATGACACTTTAGAACTTGTTAATAAATGTAAATTTGATTTAGCATACACATTTATTTTCTCAAAAAGAGTAGGAACACCTGCGGAAAAAATGAAGGATAATGTTACTCTAGAAGAAAAAGAACAAAGACTATATAAACTAAATGAACTTGTTAACAAATATGCTCTTGAAAACAATAAAAAGTTAGAAGGAGAAATAGTAGAAGTTCTTGTGGAAGCATTAAGTGATAAAGAGGGATTCGTAATGGGATACTCAGATACAAATAAATTAGTAAATCTAAAAGGTGAAGAAGACCTAATAGGTAAAATAGTAAAAGTAAAAATACTTGAAGCAAAAACCTGGAGTTTAAACGGAGAATATGTTGAATAATATTCTCTTTTTTATCAACAAATGCCCTTTTATAGCATAAATTAAATTGAGGGGTGATATAGTGGCAAACTATAGAGAAATCGTTACTAAAACAGTATTAGGCAAAGCTAAAAAGACGTTCACAAATCATTATTCTTTAACACCTGAACAAGTTCCAACTACAATTTTGGGATGTTGGGTAATTAATCATAAATTTGAAGGCTCAAAAGAAAACAAAAAAGTAAGAATCAAAGGAACAAGTGATGTTAATATTTGGTATGCTTATGATAACGACACAAAAACTCTAGTGTCAAAACAAACTATTAGTTATGATGAGCTTTTAAATGTTTCTAAAAAAATAGAAAGTGACTTAACAGATGACAGTGAAATAATAGTAAGAAGTCTAAAACAGCCTACTTGCACTAAAGTGGATATAAATGAAGGAAACATTGAATATGACATAACAAAAGAATTAGGAATAGAAATAGTAGGAGATGCTAAAGTAAGAATTGCAGTAGATGATGATGAAGACGAATGGGAAGATTTAACAGAAGAAGATAATGATAATGAAAAAAGCGAAGATAGAATAATGGAAGATATTGATAAAAATGTAAACGAAAATTTTATTAACGAAAATAACTAACCTATAAAAACTATTTTATAGGTTTTTAAATATATAAAATAAATGTCAACCTTTTAGGTTGACAAGCATAAATTTATGTAGTACAATACTTATCAGTTGAAAGGAGAGAAATATATGGCAGTAAAAATTAGACTAACAAGAATGGGCTCAAAGAAAAGACCAAGTTATCGTATAGTAGCAACTGATTCAAGAAGTCCAAGAGATGGAAAATATCTAGAATTAATAGGATTTTATAATCCACTTGCAAATCCTGCAGAAATTAGAATTAACGAAGAAGTAGCGTTAAAATGGATTAAAAATGGAGCTATTTTAACAGATACAGCAAAAGATCTATTTAGTAAAGCTGGAATTATGAAAAAAATTCATGAAGAAAGACAAAGCAAATAATGGATTTAATTAAATTAACAGAAGAAATAATTCTTTCTTTAGTAGAAGATAAAGAAATAGTCAAAGTAAAAGAATTTCCTTCTGAAAATGAAAAAGAAATATTGTTAGAAGTAGTAATTTCAGAAAATGATATGCCTAAAGTAATAGGTAAAAATGGAAAAGTAATAAATTCTATTAGAACAATAGTGCAAGCTAGTAGTTACTTAAAAGATAACAAGCAAATAAAAATTAATATTGATAGCATTTAAACTATTGACAAAGAAAAAAATTTAGGTATAATTATAAGTGTCCTTGAAAAAGGAACGCTTATCTGGGGAATTAGCTCAGCTGGCTAGAGCACCTGCCTTGCACGCAGGGGGTCAAGGGTTCGAATCCCTTATTCTCCACCATAAAGAAATATTAAGAACCAAAAAGGTTTTTTTTTGTATAAAAATATATAAAAAACACCATTATATAAATGGAGGAAAAATATGGAAAAAATAACGTTATCTCCAACTGATTTAACTAATTTAAAAGAACTTTTTCAAGAAAATTACCTTATTATAAAACAGACAAAAGAATATGAACGAAAGACATATAATAATGAAATAAGAATAATTCTAAAGCAAATAAGAGATTCTCACGAAGAAAACTTATTAACAATTATGAAATTGCTCGATGATAAAGAAAGGATAATTTAATGAAAGAAAAAGAAAATTTATCTACTTTATATATTTATGAACAAAATTTGTTAAAAAGTTGTACTACTAAGCTCTTAGAGTCTTCGAATGAAATAATACATGACAATATCCTAAGTATTTTTGATAATGTAGATGAAATAAATAGAAAGTTATATAAATACTTATTAAAACAAGAACTTATAAAAAAAGAAAAAACTACCAAAAAGAAAAAAGAAATACTCTATGAAGAATTAGACAGTATGCTATTAAGGATAAATGAATAATTTATTCTTTTTTAATAGCAAAAAACAAAAAATATAGTATAATAAATTTGGGTGATGAAAAATGGACAAAATTATACAAGAAGCCTTATTAAAAGAAGAATTAAGACAAGAAGAAAACATAGAATTAATTGCCTCAGAAAATTTTGTATCAAAAGATATATTGAACTTACAAGGAAGTGTACTTACTAATAAATATGCAGAAGGTTACCCTGAAAAAAGATACTATGGTGGTTGCAAGTATATTGATATTATTGAAAAAGAAGCCATAGAAAATGCTAAAAAATTATTTGATTGTAAGTATGCAAATGTACAGCCTCATTCAGGAAGTAGTGCCAATATGGCAGTATATAGAGCCCTTTTATCAAAAGGTGATAAAGTAATGGGTATGGATCTTTCAAATGGGGGGCATCTAACTCATGGACATAAGGCAAGTTTTAGTGGTAAAGACTATGAGATAGTATCATATAAATTAAATAGCAAAACAGAAAGTTTAGACTACGATGAAATAGAAAAAATCGCTTTAAAGGAAAACCCAAAAATGATTATTGCAGGAGCATCAGCCTATTCGTTAAAAATAGATTTTAAAAGATTTAGAGAAATAGCAGACAAAGTAGGAGCTTATCTAATGGTTGATATGGCTCATATTGCAGGACTTGTAGCAGCCCATCTTCATCAAAATCCCTGTGATTATGCCGATGTAGTAACATCTACAACCCACAAAACTTTAAGAGGGCCACGTGGAGGGCTTATTCTAACTAATAAAGAAGAAATAGCAAAAAAAATAGATACAGAAATCTTTCCTGGTATTCAAGGAGGACCTTTAATGCACGTAATTGCAGCCAAGGCAGAGTGTTTTTATGAAGCATTACAACCAGAGTTCAAAGAATACATGAAGCAGGTTTTAAAAAATGCAGTTGCAATGGTAGAAAAATTTAAAGAAAAAGGAGTAAAAATAGTATCTAATAAAACTGAAAATCATCTATTTTTAGTAGATGTAAAATCATCTTTTAATCTAAGCGGAAAAGAAGCCGAAGAACTATTAAGTAAAGTTAACATTACTTGTAATAAAAACTCTATTCCAAATGACACAGAATCAGCATTTAAAACAAGTGGAATAAGAATAGGGACACCTGCTATGACAACAAGAGGATTAAAAGAAGAAGACTTTAGAACAATTGCGGATATAATTATTAATGTACTAACAAGTCCTCAAGATGAAAATGTATTGCAAGAATCAAGAGAAAAAGTTCAAAATATAACAAGAAAATATCCTTTATATAAAGATTAATAAAATATTTAAAAATGAAAAATAAAAAAATTGTATAATAGACCTTACAATTTTTTTATTTTTATAGTATACTTAATAGAGTAAAAGTATACACTTAAACAGAAGTTTTACACGTTAAAAAATAGATGTTATAATAAATAACGTTTGGAGGTAATTATGATATTTAATTTTATTTCAATAATAGATATATTAAGAAAGATACTAGACTGGGGAATAATGTGGTATCTAGTATATGCCTTATTAAAAAATATAAAGAACAACGTCAAACTCTCTCTACTAATAAAAGGAATCTTGTTGATTATAGTTTTAAATTGGGTTGCTAATAAAGTAGGGTTAGTTGTAGTAGGCTTAGTATTGCAATACATAATTCAATGGGGTCCAATTGCTTTAATCGTAATATTCCAACCAGAAATTAGAAATATTTTAGAACAAATTGGTAAAACACAACTATTAGGAAGACATAAAACTTTAACAGTAGATCAAAGAGAAAGATTAGTATATGAAATAATAAATGCAGTAGATCAAATGCGCAAAGCAAAAATTGGAGCCTTAATTGTACTGGAACGAGATGTAAGTTTAATAGACTATATTCAAAAAGCTACCAATCTTTATGCAGAAATATCTAGCGAACTTTTAGTATCAATATTCTTCCCTAATAACCCTTTACATGATGGTGGAGTAATTATTCAAGGGGATAGAATTAGTTGCGCAGGAGCAGTGTTTCCTACAAGTAACAGTTTAAAAATAAATAAAAGATTAGGAACTAGACATCGTGCAGCTCTTGGAATAAGTGAAGAAACTGATGCTATATCAATTATTGTTTCAGAAGAAACAGGAAGAGTATCAATTGCTATAAAAGGAGAATTATTCTATAACTTATCAATTGATGATGTAAGAATTCTATTAATAGATGAGTTAAGACCAAAACAAGAAGATTTTGAAGATGAATATAATGAGGAGGAAGATATCTAATGGCAAATAAAAAATCCTCAAATAAGAAAAAAAAGAAAAAATTTAAATTATTAAAAAAAATAGCTCGTGGATTCTATTACATAATTAGTAAAATATATAGTATCATTGACAAACTAATTATAACACCAGTTGCCAAGCTGTTACTATTAATTCAAGAACCATTCAAAGGTAGCAGTAAAGCTATAGATAGATTGCTTAATAACAAAGTAGTTCTTATAGTTTTCTCATTTATTATAACTGCAATAATTTGTTTAGGTGTAGAATTAACTGCAGCCACAATTATGAATAATTCTGCTGACATAATAAATAATGTACCAGTAAAAGTAACATATAATGAAGAAGCATATGTTGTTGAAGGTTTACCTGAAACCGTTGACATAACGCTAATTGGTAAAAATTCATCATTATATCTAGCAAAACAATCTGCTAAAAAAGAAGTTACAGTTGATTTACGTAACAGAAAGCCTGGAAATAATCAAAAAGTTCCAATCAAATACAATTTATCAACTCCAGGAGTAGAATACAGATTAAATCCTTCTACTGCTACAGTAACAATATATGAAAAAATGTCTGAATCTAAAAAAATATCTAAAGAAATATTATATGAGGAGAAAATGGATTCAAAATATGATATTTCGAATATCACTTTTAGTAGAGATGAAGTCTACGTTAAAGGAGCAGAATATAAACTAGAACAGATAGCGACAGTAAAAGCCTTAGTTGATGTTAGAAAAATAACCAATCCAACTGAAGGAACTACTACATTAAAAGAAATACCTTTAGCGGCTTATGATGAAAATGGTAAAAAACTTGATGTAGAAATAGTACCCGAAAATATAGATGCCAGTATTGAAATAGCATCACCAAGTAAAGAAGTGCCACTAAAAGTTATCCCTGAAGGAAATGTTGTATTTGGTAAAGCAATAGATCAAGTAACATTAAGTAAAGATAAAACAACAATCTATGGTGATAGTAAAACATTAGAAAAAATCTCATACATTCCAGTAAATATTAATGTAGGAGGTTTAAGTAAAGCGTCAGAATTCAATGTTAATTTATCATTACCAAGTGGCGTTAGAGATATGTCAACAAAATCAGTAGTAGCTAAAGTAACATTAGCAGACGTAACAGAAAAAACAATTAAAGATGTTAATATAGCAACTAAAAACCTTGAAAGTGGGTTAACAGCACAAGCTGCATCAAAAACAGACTCAGTTGCATCAATAATAGTAAAAGGTACCAAATCAAATCTAAAAGATATATCAATAGAAAATATATCTGCTTTCGTAGATTTACAAGGACTTGGGAAAGGTACTCACAAAGTAAAAGTACAAGTTACTGGAGACGACCTAAAACTTACTTACACTCCAAAAACAGAAACAGTAACAATAGTTATAAAATAAAACAAATAAAAAAATGCATCACATTGGTGCATTTTTTCTTTATTTTAAATCAATTCTTTGTACAAGTAGTCCAATATTAATAAGACCACAAATACCAACAATAGTATATATTATTCTTGCTAAGGCACTACCATCACCAAAGATAAATCCGACTAAATTAAAGTCAAATAAACCTATTAATCCCCAAACAATAGCACCAATAATAGTAAATACTAATGCAATTTTTTGTAATGTTTCCATTCCCATCCTCCTTTACTAAATATTATGCATAGTTTTTTTTAAATTATTCACCAAATAAATATGAATATCTAAAAGAAACACAAATATAATTAACTAGAAAGCAAAAAGAGGTGAAAAATGAAAAAATTATTTTTAGCTGTTGCACTTATTACAGCATTATGTCTAACAGGATGTGGTTCTCTAAAAGACAAAGAAATAAAAGATAATTTTATCAAAGATGTAGAAGGTTTAAAAGCTTATTATATGGAAGGAACATTAAAACTAACTAATAATGATGATACATATGAATATGATGTTGAAGTTAGCTTCAAAAAAGATGATAAGTATAAAGTGTCATTAAAAAACAAATCCAACGATTATGAACAAATAATTTTAAAAAATGACGAAGGAGTTTATGTGCAAACACACAAAAGTACTAAACAAAAAATATGAATAGTTTAAGGTTGTATCCATAATATAGTATTTGTAAAAAAGAAAGAAAAATACAAAACCAAGATAAATGCTTTGTATTTTTTTATGCAATATTTTTATTAAAAAGTAAAAAATAATAAAACATAAGCAAAGTGGGATGATATAAATCATAATATATACTTGATACATAGTGATTTAAAAAGGTGTGTCCCATATGTGATACTAATTAAGGGGCCAATTTTGCAAGTGCAAAATAAAAATTCCGGAATATAGTTTCCTTATTTTATAAGGGAAAAACTATATAAGTCCGGAATCATCTTATCCTGCTTTTTTACAAATCAACTTAAATCAGGAAATTGTTCCAGAAGAAATGGAGATAAAATATGAAATTATATGTGGTTTAATATAGTATTAAGTGTAAAGCAAAAGTAATATGACTTTATTATTCTAATATAAATGTGCTATAATAATCATAAGATATAAGACTTTGTACATGTTTATGTTTATGAATAATGAAACTAAAGAATTTAGAAGGGAGTGTACCATATGCAAGAAGTTCAATACTTTGATAATATATTTCAAATCAATAGAACAACTTCTGAGGAAAAATATGAAAATATGGAAAATCAATTAAATGAATTTCTTACGCATATAAAATCACAAAATTTATCCCCAATGGAACAAATTATGCTAGTTTATGATAAAGCTAAAATGTTTGAATATGCTGATAGTGATACATTACAAGAAACAAAACAATTACCTGATGTTCTGTCCAACAACAGAGCTGAGAGTATAGGATACACTAATTTTTTCAATGAGTGTATGTCAAGATTAGGATATAAAAATTGTGCAATTGAAAGTTATATTGGAAATATACCACATATGCACTCATTAGTTGAAATAAATGATGATAAATATGGTATTCAAGGTATTTATAATTTTGATCCTGCCTCTGACTCCTTAGATATCAATTCTGAAGATAGAACTTTATCTTATGCCTTTTTCGGAAGAAATGTTGAAGAAATAAATCACTTAAGGAAACAAAGAATTCCAAAAGGTGTATCTATTGCTCTTATGAAAGGGATGGACGGAAAATATGATGAAGTAGCAAATGAAAATCCTACAAGAACCATGAATGTAATAAATGGCTTTTTTCCATCAGAAGAAAATAGTAGGTTTATACAAGAACACTTCTCGGAATTACAGGATAAATCAAATTGGCCCTCTCTTAACGAAGAATATTTATTTCAAATAAGCAATTTAGGCTTTAAAGTAAGAAATTCGGACAATATACCTATTAATAAGTTAGAACAAATAATTGCTAATGTAAAAAAGACAGAGAATCCTAATTTAAGTGAAGAACAAATAAATGCTCAAATGAAGAAAATAAAAGAGTTTAATAATAGTCAGTTTTCTAATTATTATAACGATACAAGATTGATGTTTAAAGTAATTCCCGAAAACTATGTTAATAAAGAGAATTATCAACAAATACTAGATCAAATTAATTCACTTTATAATTCAAAAAAACCTGATGAAGCTTTAAAGACAATTATAGAATTTACAAATGGACAACAGCAACAAGCTTTTTTAAGGGTTGAGTCCTTATCTGGTGAAGAAAAAAAGACTTTATTAAATTGTGCTTTTGATTCCAACTATGAATTTATGTCTAAATGTCTGAATCCATTAATTCATAGTTATGTGGAATCTTTTCCATACACATCTAGCCAAATAGGAAAACCAGAATATTTTAATTTAAATATAAGAAATTATAAGTCTAATTCAATAAATGGTAGTTCTCTTTCTATAATAGATGGAAATTTAGATTATTTACAACAAATAGATTCATATATTAAATCTAATTCTCAAAAAGTAGAGATTCCAATTGAAAAAGGAGATGGAATACAAATGAATAGTAAGCCTAATGATAATAATTTTATCCCACCCAAACCAAATTCTGTTGAAAGCATTATGGATAATCCTAATCAAGAAGAATTACAAATTCAAACTAATGATGATGTTTCAACTTGGATGAATGAAGCTCCAAGTAATTCTGATAGTGAAATCCAAGCAGAAGACGATGATATAACTAATTTAATGGATAAGGCTATCAAAGAACATTCAGAAGAAATAATCAATCCTAGCCAACTTTCTGTTGAAAGTATTATGGATAATCCTAATCAAGAGGAATTACAAATTCAAACTAATGATGATGTTTCAACTTGGATGAATGAAGCTCCAAGCAAATTGGATAGTGAAATCCAAGCAGAAGACAATGATATAGCTGATTTAATGGATGAAGCTGCAAGAAAAAATGATAGTAGAATAAATCAATATAATGCATATAGAGCAGAAGTGTTGCCATATTTATTGAATTCTGATCCTAATGTATGCATTCATTCCGATTTTACAATTGGCGGCGATAATGGCCAAATATGCAGACATACTTTGGAAAAATTAAGTGATGAATCTAGGCAAATTATTTATCAACAGGACTTTGAATTTGATGAGGGATTTAAGAAAGGTTTATTAGAACAATCAATAATTGATTATGGAAAAACAAATTCTATCACAAATGCAAAAGTTAATGATTATGATAATGGGTTATCACAATATAGTGCATTTTCAGAAACAAGTAATATATTAACCATTAATAATGTTAGTAGAGAATATGCTAATTATATAGAGCAAGAAGTAAAAAAAATAAATCCAACAGTATTTCAACAACAAATGGAACAATATCAAGGACAATATCAGGGTACAGGTGGATATCAAAGAACTTTAAATAATAATAGTGGATTTTCAAATGATGTTTTAGTGTCAATTATAGTTGCTTTTGTGGTAGGACTAGTTGCATTTATAACATACTTAATGATAAAATTGAAAGGGATAGTTTAATTATAAATCAAGGAGGAATAAATATGTCATATTCAATAGATGGAAATAATCAAAATATAGATAATAACACAAAAAAGTATTTAGAAGAACAACAAAAATTAAAAGCAGTTATAGATAATAGTAAACTTTTTTCAGGAAACGAAAAGATAATTGGTCCAGCAGCAGCTGAATTTGATATTTTGGCTAAAGAAAATGATAGAATAGACGATTTTAACCAAATGGTAAATGATTACTGGGATAGCAAAAAAATAGATCAAATTTTCGAAAGTAGGAGAAGAGATCCGTTGGATGATGCTATTAATGAAAGAGATAACAAAGTTCAAAATGATATGATACAAGGTAATCACATAGATTCAAGAGATAAAGAGTTCTTATTTCACAATAATCCTCAACAATATGAACAAGCACGAGTACAAGGAGAAGTTGCAAATCAAGGGGTATTAAATGATGCAAAAATAACAGAGTTAAATCAACAAAAAGAATTAAAATTAAATGAAGCAGAATTAGATGTTATTACTCAATTATCTGGAAGGAATGAATTTGGTCAAGAAATACATCAAACTCCTGAGGAAGTAAGAGCATTAAAGGAAAAAATGGAAGTAATACAAGAAATGAAAGAAAATGCAGATGTTTCTCCACAAATAGAAGCACCTCATATTATGAGTACAGAAGAATTGATGGCAAATCAAATGAATTTGCAACAATTACAGCAACAATTAAATAGTGAATATAATGAATTAAATAACAATTTACAAGGTAGAAACAGATAGTAAATAGTTTATATAATTTTTTCGTTGATTTTTTAACCAATATATGTAATAATTTTATTGATAATGATTAAGTAAAAAATTTATATTAAGTAAAGGAGTGACATGAATATGATGTTTGAATTAAGGGAATATAATGTAACACCAAAAATTGAAGAAAGAAATGAGATTGTTGAAATAATTGAACAATAATCATTCAAAAAAAACAAACAGCTTAAAAATTATAGTTTTAGAGCGTTTATAGTCAATCATAAAATAATATAGTAATTGATGAAATTAAAACAAACGTGTTCATATTGTAATTATGAAGTAGAAGTATATCAAAAAATGACAAATAATTTTTAGTGAGAAACGGAGGAATATTTTAATATGGAAAATAATAATTTAAGGGAAAAGTTAATAGAAAAAGGTAAAGAGTTATTAAAAGTTAGTCCAGGTAACGATAGTACTTTTAAAGTAAAAGATTTAAAAGAAGATAATGCAATTTATATGTATCAAAAATTCAGAGGTGGGGGAGGATTAATTATGGATTACAATGGTGATTATTTATTCTTTGCTAGTTGTGTTAATTTTAATGATGCATTAGAAAAATTCCGTGAAGGAAAAAGAAGTAACAATTAGTATTTAAATAAATATCAATCAGAAATGGTTGATTTTTTATTGTAAAAATAAATTGTTGTAATAATATCGATAATATGAAAAACGTGTTTTCTTTAATCTTATAAAAAACAGATACAAGATGTATCTGTTTTCGATATTATAAGCTTTTCATAAACTTTTTAAAAATTCTATAAATTTTTTTGTTAATAACTAGATTAAAATCTCCCTGCTGTTCAATAATATTGGCTCCATATTGCTGCAAAACTTCTGCCTCTCTTTGTTCTATACTATCTATTTTAAAACTGCTAAAATCCTTTTTAGCACTCTCTTGAATAATGGCCCATTTTAAAAAATGTTGTGAGGAAACAGATTTGTATAAATTATTTTGATATTCAACTATTATTGAAACTTCGTTATTATCTGTAATAGTAGCACAGGCACCTATTATTATACTTTTGGGGTATTTTTTTGCTAGTTTTATAGCGCGTTTTAGAGCTTTTTCTGAAGTAAATAGTAGTTTATCTTGAATGATTTTTTGTTCAACTAATTCATAATTATTATTCTCTTTATTTGTTAATAATTCAATATTAATATTTTCGGATTTATTTTTTTGATATTCACGTGTTTGTGCAACTTTTTCTATATATTTTTTAGTATCTAGCGTAGCGAAATAAACATTAAAGTTTTTACCAAAACATTTATATAGACTTTTATAATCATCAATATTGTATTTTTTTTCTTTTGATAGGAGTTTGTAAAAAACATTTATATCTTTATTATTGCCTTTAATTGCTTCCACACCAAATAGCTTTGCTGTTTGAATCTTTACTTTTAATCTTTTGTTAAATCTTTTATATATTGCTTCTGGAGTTTTATTAATATTTAAAATCGCATTATATTTTTTGCTATTAGGTTTATTATCATACTCATAACCACATTTTTTCATATTTTCTATGATGTTGTTATTATTATCAATTTGAGACAATAATACAATTTTAAGCAAAATAACATTATTTCGTTGTAAGAACGATTTTAATAATTCTGTTGTTTTTTTTATTATATTTCCGTCGTTATAATTAATCAAAAAACCATTAAGTACTAATGAATATTTATAACCCAAAAATAATTTTTTAGTTAGTATTAAACTTGCCCCTACTAGATTGTTTTTATCATCCATAAATCCGTAATAGTCAGGAATAAAACCTTTAGTTCTCATAAATTCTCCGTAATTTGAGGTTTGATAGTATGAATGAAGACTATGGTTTCTTGAGATATTATCAAATGTTTTGCAATCTAATTTAATTATTTTCATAACATTTACCACCTAACTATCTAATTAATTGTATTATATCTTCTTAAGTCGAAAAAATCAAACAAAAAAACTTTGTTTTGTAAAACAATGGCATAAATAATTCATGATATTTATAATACAATCACTTTTTGCTCTTAAACTTATTCTGCAATAGTACCACCTATTAGCAGTTTTTTTGTGCTAAAATAATATCATAGGAAAATGTTATAAATAGTATACTCTATTGACAGCTATTCTATGTTATTATGGTATTGTAGGAAAGAAATTTCCATCATAGTATCACCTATGGACACTTTTTTTGTGCTAAAATGGTATTATAGGGGAAATATTATAAATAGTACCATCTATGGACAGTTGTTATGTGTTATTATGGTATTGTAAGAGGAATCGAAAAGGTTTCTCTTTTTTGATGGGATACTATTTATAAGTTTTCCTATAATGACTTGTACTATGTATGAGTCTTTTTTAATGAAAGGAGGAAAAACATGAAAAGATTTGATTTATATTTACCCGAAGAATTATACGAAGTAATAAAAGTATTATCAAAAAAATATGGATTATCAGTAACAAAAATGATAGTTAAATTATTAGAAATAGGATATATAAAATTTTTAAGTTTTGATAAACCATATTTAGACAAAGATGAAAATAACTAAAATAAAGGAGGTAATAGTAATGGTTGAAAAACATATAAGAATGAGTTTAGAAGATTCCCTTAAAGTAAGAGATTATGCTATAGATAGAAATATTTCTATAAACAAAGCACTAAATGAATTAATTAAAGAAGGATTGAATAAAAATGAAACAGTTAATTTTATGAACAAACTTTATAAACAAATTAATAAAATATATTTTAATCAAGAATATAGCATTAAACTTCTTGAACAAATGTATTCTGACTTTGAGTTTGATAGTTTAAGTAATCCAAAGTTAAGCGATACACTTAACCTGTTTAAATATAAAAATAGAACAGATAAAATGAATAATTAAATAAAAAAAGAGCCGAAGCTCTAATAATCCAATTTATTATTATCAAAATAAGGTCTATCAAAAAAATCCTTAAGTTCTATATTTAATGTCTTGCAAATTTTAAATATAACAGTAGCACTAGGATTATCTACATTATTAGCAAGTAAAGATCTTAAAGTAGTAGGTGGTACAGCAGACAATTCAGCTAGTTTATTCACAGAATAATTATACTCATCACATAATTCATATATTCTTTTAGTAACTGCTTCTTTGAACAACATATAACTCACCTCTCTTATAAAGAAGTGTAGCAAAAATTAATATAAATTATGCACCGATATCGGTTGACTTTAAAAATACAGAATGCTATACTCGAATTGATTTTGGAGAGGATTATTAAATATGAAAAATAATAAATATGAAATCATATGGAGTTTAATATTGCTGTTAAGTGGTGGAATAACTATTTATTTTGGATTAATTATATATCCGTTATCAATTTTATTATTAATTATAGGTTTTTATTTGTTCATTATTGGAATTATTAATATACTTAGATTACTTTTGTGATATAATTGAAATGTAGATATAATTTAACATTATATACTAGGAGGCAGTTATGGTGGAATCTTTAAGCAATATGATAATTCTAATACCATTAGTTTTAATTTTAATTGGTGAAATAATCTTTTATGTATACTATATAGTTAACAATAGAAAAGAGGCTATTACTTATTATAGAGATATACCTTCTAATGAAAGCCCTGCTATTGTTGGTTATATGGTAAAAGATAATATTGATGGTAATGATATAATTGCACTCATTCTTGATTTATGGAAAAAAGAATATATAACTGTTGAATACAAAAAGATTGATAATAAAGAACAATGTATTATTAAAGATACAGGTAAAGATAGATTTATGATATTAAAAGATTTTGAAAACTATTTATTAGATGAACTTTTTAAAGATAAAAAAGAAGTGGTGCTAGAAGAATTTGTATCATCTCCTAAATTTGAAATAGTTTTCAAAAATGTTGGTAATATGATTAGAAGAAGGGCCAATTTAAAAAAGACTCATAGGATTTCTTATAAGAGACTAACTAATAAAATTAACTTTCTAATTAATTTCATTGTATTAGGTTTTTCGATTTTCTTTCCGATTATATATTTAATTACGCATAAGTTTTTAATGTCAGTATTAATTGGATATTTCATAAATATAGTAGTATTTTTGCTCGTTAAAAAATTATTGGTAAAAGATAAACAAGGTACAGAAGGATTATTGTTTGGGATATCTTCAGTTATTTCTATTGTTTATTTAAGTATGTTAGTAATTCTGTATTTAGTTAGTAGTTACACATATCAATTTAATTATTATTTTGAAATAAGCAATATAGTCATTAGCGTTCTATTGTTATTTAGTTTACTTATAGGAGATTATGACAACAAAATGAGATTATCATTGATTGATTATATTATACTTATATATTCGGTAGTATCAATTGTAATTAGTAACTCAATTGGAATATGTATTTGTATCATTTATTATTCATATAGATTATATTTAAAATCACGAAAACATTCATATTATTCTGATACTAGTGAAATTGATAAATGGATTGCATTAAAACAATTTTTAAATGATTTTAGTAACATAAAAGATAGAGATTTATTAGAAATAAAAATATGGGATAAGTATTTAATATATGGAATTGCTATGGGAGTTAATAAAAAATCAGTACTTAAATCAGCTGAATTATCAAATATAAAGTTAGTCAACGAATCCATATTAGAAAAATGCTATTCAGAAAATATATCGTTTTAGGAGGTAAACATGCGTGACAATAATTCATTTCTTGTTCAAAATAAAGTAATAACGATTGAACAAATAAAGGAAATCACTGAATATTTGAAAAAAACACTTGACTATTATAGTGGATTAATAAAACAAGAACTAGAAGAAAACAATAATGCAAATTTTGTTAGTGGGCATTATAAGCATTATGCTTATATAAAACCAAGCTTAGAATTTAAAGCTGAGTTTAATGATGGTAGAAAAATTGACACTAAAGATGATTTTGTATTTTATGATGCTTTGAAGGAACCGCAATTTATTTATAAAATAAGTGAAAGATTATATATTTCATATAGTGATAATGAATCTGGTGAAACTACTGATCATTTAATGGACATTTCATTAGACTTTTCTGAATCGGTTATAAGCTTTGTCACTTCAAATAAAAATATGAATGAAGAATTATATAATATTAGTTCATATATAAATGGTTTATTAAATGGTGGAGAAGATAGATTTAGTAAGATTATTAAGAACAGGTTTTTAGTAAAAAATTTAATAGGCTTAACCGCAGGCTCTATTCTTACATTGATTGCTTTTATAATTATAGTTTTAACAAAAAGCAATACTAATCCTACATTAAACATGTTATTTAATAATCCAATACTATTATTTTTAGGTGGATGGTTAATAGCTTTTGCACTTGGAAGTACCATAGTTAGTTCAATTGTTAATGGACTTTATAATGGAATAGAACAAGGTTTGGAATATGCAACCAATAAAGGTACATATACAAGCCATTATGAAGACAATTATAGAATGTTTAATGAAGTACTAATTGGTAAAAACTATAACAATTTAGAAAAGAGAAAATCAATAGAAAAAATATATTCTATATCCAAAAAAGTTTTGTTGGTTAGACTATTAATTAGTATAATTATTTTAGTAATATTATCATTTATGTAAGGAGATTATATTATGGAAGATAATTTGAAAGAATTAAAAAAAGAATATCAAGACAAAAAAAGTGAAGCAGATTCTCGAAATATAAATAAAGATTATAACGAAATGAAGTCACTTCTTAAATATACAAATAAATTATTAAAAGATGCTGAGAAAAATCAAAAAAAATGGAATAAAACTTGGGATAAATTCGACAAAGAATATCAAAAACTTGGAGAAACTTCAAATGCAAATGAGGTTATTGAAAAATTAGATGATAATAAACGACAATTCGAAGAACAAAAAAAACATAGTGAAGAAGTAATTAAAAAAGCAGATGAAATAATAAAACAAATTGATGATAAGTTAACAACGCTAGATGAGGAGAAAAAATAAAATGGATAATGAAAGTGTAACAAAAGAAATTGATAGAAAAAATGAAATATTTATTAGTGAATTAATGAACAAGAATTCTTTCATGTTAGATTGGTATGCAGGAGCAGTATTACCTAAACATCATCCAAAATACTACGATGGTAGAATTGAAGTTAATATAAGAAAGGTGTTTAATAGTTCTTATGGAAATATTTCTTTTGGTAAAGATGAATATCAAATAACTGACAAATTAGTTGATAATTTATATAATTATATAGATACTAATATTAATAAACTAATTAAACTATCATTGAATCAAAGTACTGAAATGTATGAAGGTATAAGTGATAGTTTAAGCATTAAATATAAATCTATATACATATTAATCAGTGAAGTGAACGCAACATCAGAAGAAGAAAGAAGCGAAATATCCAAAATAAAAGCTGATATTAAGAATATAATTTGTGTTAATAAATTAACAAATAATTATTCTAGCGAAGATGAGATTTCAGATGAGAAAATAGAAACAATCGTAAATAACCTTGTAGAAACTGATAATATGGATAAAAAGTTTTTATTATCTAAAATAACTAAGAAAATAGTACATATGCCAGCAAATATTGAAACTACAATTGCACAGTTAATGCAATTAAACGATAATGATGTTGCAATGATTGAACCACTAATGCAAGGCGAAATATTTAATACATTAAAGAAGGTATGCGAAAAATTAAAAATTAATATCGAAGTAAACCATGATGAAATTAGTGGATTAGCTTATTACTATAAGTTTAAAAAAATTCTTAATACCCCAGACATAAAAAAAACTAAAGTAGTAATTACAGAAGAATCAATTGATGAAAACGGGCGCGCTTCTGGTGCAATAAAAGAAGTTTATGTTCCGACTGTAAAAAAAGATATAGATAGTACTGTGAAGATGTTAGTAAACAAGATAAAAGAACTGCCAGTTAATACCGAAATATCTATATCTGAATTACTAGGTTTACATATAAATGATTATGAAACAAAAGAATTATTTGAAATAAATAAAAAAGTATTAAGTACTTGTAAAGAAAGCGGGATTATTCTTAATTTTGATAAGTATAAAGACGAAATAGTAGGCTTACCATATAATATACCATTTATTAAAGAATGAAAGGAGTTATTGACATGGAGTTATATAATGCGAACGAAATGCCTTTATCAAATGACGAATTAAAAAGAACAGTACAAGAAAAAATATTAAAAGGTGAACAACTTAATATATCTGAAAAAAGGATAGCTGGTCGAGATCATCCTAAAAAGAACTTATTTGGATATCAATTAAAACCAGATCATTGTTATAGAGCTATTAGTAAGGAGTTATTAGAGATTTATAAAAAAACAGGTTATATATATGGAACTGATGAAGATGACGAATATCAAGAGTATATAGAAAATGGACAATTACATAATAACAATAGAGGTGTTGATTGGTATTTAGGAGGAGTAACCTTAAGATATGGCTATATAGTAATAGAATGTCCGGCTTATAAAGAATATTTTACACCTGCTTCTGATAATGGAAATAGTTTGGCTTTTGATCCAACTATTAGACATATGAAATCATCAGGATTTAAAAATCCTATTCCAACTAATTTAATTACAAATGTATTTGATACAAAACTAATGAAAGAACAACAGAATGAAAATAGCAATAGAGATAATAAAACATTTGAACAAGTAAAAGAAGTATATAAAAAAGTACAAAATATATTAGATGAAAATGGATTAAAAGTATATCTGTCTGGAGGAACTGTTCCATATATACTTCAAAATGAAGACTCTGGAAGATTACACGATGATATTGATACTATTTGTGAAAAAGAAGATATGGACAGTCTTAGAGAAGTTTTCAAAAAGGAAGGTTTTTATAAAGAAGAATGGGACAGTAAAACATATGCAACTGACGGAGTTGATTATGGATTCGAAACTATGATTGATGGTGTGCCATATGGTATATATCCATTTAGTTATAACAAAGGTGCAAAAAAAATGACACAATATAGCTTCGATCCTTATACCAAAGAATGCAAGCAAAAAACTATGCCCATGGAAGAATTATCTGATTATGTGATGACCTATAGAGGATTAGATGGAAAAACCTATGATACGATGTCTTTAGAATATATTAAATTATCTAAAGATAACGCGGGAAGAGAAAAAGATATAATAGATTCTAAAAAAATAGAAGAAACAAAACTACTAAGAAATGATGTAATGAATAGAATATCAATGTTTAATGAAATTAAAAATCAACCACAAATAAATAACGATATGAATGTTAATGAACATTATGAAGAAGAACATATGGGAAGATCAAGATAGTTTATAAAAGGGAATGATTAGTATGATTATAAATATTTTGCTATTAGTAGTAGGTTTTGCTTTGTTAATTAAAGGAGCTGACATATTTGTAGATGGAGCCTCTTCCACTGCACAAAATTTTAAAGTGTCTAAAATGTTAATAGGTTTAACTATCATAGCATTTGGTACAAGTGCACCAGAATTTGCAGTCTCTATGAGTGCATTAGCCTCAGGTAGTACTGACATGGTTTTAGGAAATGTAATTGGTAGTTGTATTTTAAATATATTATTAATATTAGGTGTAGCTGCGGTAATTAAGCCAATAAAAATTAAAGATAATACAGTTAAGAAAGAACTTCCTCTTACAATGCTTATTTCTACACTATTAGTGGTATTGTTTTTAGATATTAGTTTGGGAAATGGAAGTTCTAATATGATAACAAGATCTGATGCTATAGTAATACTGTTATTCTTTTCCGTATTCCTATATTACTTAATTAGTATAGCAAGACATAAAAAAGAAACAAATGAAGAAGAAAAACCACAATATAGTTTAATTAAATCAATCGTTCTTGTCATAATTGGTCTAGCTGGAATATTTTTTGGTAGTGATTTAGTAGTTGATAATGCCACGGATATAGCAAAAATACTTGGATTAAGTGAGAGAGTAATTGCTCTTACTATAATAGCCTTTGGTACATCTTTGCCAGAACTTGTTACAACTATTGTTTCGTCTAAAAAAGGAGAACAAGATTTGTTAGTAGGAAATATTATAGGAAGTAATATCTTTAATATTTGTATAGTTCTTGGAATACCAGTTGCAATATATGGTACTATAACACCTTCTTGCTTTCAAATGATAGATTTAATTATGTTAGTTGGATCGTCTATATTACTATTCATATTTTCAAGTGGTACTAGAAAGATTACTAGATTTGAAGGTGCTACAATGCTTATTGTATTTGTTGTTTATTATGTTGCAGTATTTGTAGTATAAATGGAGGATATATGAAAAGTTTATTATTAATTGTTGATTTGCAAAAGAGTTTTGTAAATGATAAGACAAGAAAACTATCTATTAAGATTGAACAGTTAATTGAATCTGACAAGTTTGATTTGATAGCTTTTACTAGGTTTATCAATAGTGAAGAAAGTTTGTGGGTTAATAAACTTAATTTTAAGGGTTGTTTGACTGAAGAAGAAAAGCAAATAGTTATTGATACTAAAGATTATAAAGTATTTGACAAAAGTATATATACTGCTTTAAATAAAGAATTAAGAGAATATATAAAAGAAAATAATATAGATAAAATTTACTTATGCGGTCTTGATACTAATGCTTGTGTTTTTAAAACCGCAGTTGATTTATTCGAAAACAATTATAATGTTTATGTTTTGCAAGATTATTGTATGAGTAATAATGGAATTAAATATCACAAATTTGCAATAGATAATTTAAAAATTTTAATTGGTAAAGATAGTATATTATAAATACTATTTTTATTAGTTTTATAGAATTAAAACAAAACGCAAATTGGTGAAAATTACCAATAATACTTGATTTTTATAAAAATGTTTAGTAGGATAATAGGCAAAATTATTTAAGGGATTGATGTATAAATGAATAGTATGTTCCTATTAAATCATAATTATCATTCAAATTCTAGGGGATACTTTCACTTATTTTTACTTAATTTGTTAAGAGTGGGAATTTTAGTCGCTATATGGCTATTTCTCACTCTTTTTTTGTTATATAGTTTTAGGTGGTGGTAATAAAATGGATATATTTGAAGCTAATAATAGAATAGTAGAAATTGAAAAAGAAATAAATATTCTGTTAGATAAAAAAGAAGTAGAGCTATCAAAAGTTTTACCACAAGCACAACAAATGAAAAAGGACATAGTTACTACTAGTAGAACAGAAAATAATAAGTTTTTACATTATGTATATTCAGTAGAAGAGTACGATCAAAAGATAGATATATTAGAAAAAATAAAAATGGCTTTAATTGATTATGTTAATAAAGAACTAGTAAGATTAAAAAAATACAATCAAAAAGAGCAGTTAATTGTTTATTACAGAGAAAATAAAAGTAAAAAATATAAATGGGAATCAATTAGTAGATTAGTAGGATTATCACAAACACATTGTAGAAGAATATATAGAGAATATAAAAACAAAAGAAATGTATAAAAAATGAAAAAGTACCATCTATGGACAGCTTTTCTATGTTATTATGGTATTGTAGGAAAGAAATTTCTACAATAGTATACTCTATGGACACTTTTTTTATGGTATTATGGTATTGTAAGAGGAATCGAAAAGGTTTCTCTTTTTTGATGGAATACTATTTATAAGTTTTCCTACAATGACTTGTACTATGTATGAGTCTTTTTTAATGGAAGGAGGTTTTGGATATTGAATGAAATACGAAATAGGTGAATTGAAAAACTAATTCACAAAATATTGTTAATAAGTCTTTAAAGAAAGGAAAGTGATAAAATGATAAAACATAAAAATAAGTTATTAACAAAAAACTGTCAAAAAAGGAAAGTAATATGGCATTTGCAGTAGTACCAGATTTTGTTATTAGTAGTAAGAGTCTTAATTCTACTGATAAATTAGTTATGGGAATAATAAATTCATTATCTTTAAATAATAATACTTGTTTTGCAAGTAATGACTATTTCTCAAGTATGCTTAATTTATCTAACAGAACTATTACATCTGCAATATCAAAATTAAAGAAAGAAAATCTAATTGAAGTAACGACAGTAAATAACCGAAGAAACATATACTTAAAATATGATGAAAAGAAGTATATTTCTAGTCCAAGTAGAAATAATCTTCTAACAGGTATAGACAAATACTTCTAATATATAATATAGAATAAATAATAAATTAAAATATAATAGCTTTAATTACTTAAAGATTACTTAAAGTAGTAAGGGGGGAATGATTGATTATGAATGAAGAAAATATAAATAAAGTAATACTATCAGGACATATTAATGTCATAACAGATAATAATGATAAGTACATAAAGTTTGGATTAGTTAGTAAAAGATATAATAATATAAATGGATTACCAATTTATACAAGCTTAAACATAGAAAGAGATCTTTATAACATATATAAGGATCTTTTTATTTGTAATAATTTTATATATGTAAATGGTTATATGAACTCTTATTTAGATAACAAAAAGAAAGTTCATAACTATATAACAGTACTAGATGTATCCGATAATAGAGAAGATATTATAGATGGAAGAAAATACCCGCATATTAGATATGATGAAGATGGAACTATGGTTTGGAATGGGAAAAGATGTGAAGCAACACCTATGAATCCAGAAGAAGAACAAGAATTAAAGGAAATGTTAGCAAAATACGCATAAGTAAAGGGGGACCTAGCATGAAATACAAAAGATTACAAAATAATTATAGAAATAGAGCATATAGCTTAACTAGAGGTGCACTATGAACAAAGAATATAAAGTGAGAAATATTTTTAATAATGAAGGAAGAACATTAAATGATTTGATATGTTCATTTTTTTTATCTTTTTTAGAAGAAATCCAAAATAATACCGAATTTAATGATATAATGAATTCGGATATAACCTTAAACTTATAGAGGAGGCTTATGAAGACTGAAGACTATAAGGTAGGTATATATTTAAGATTATCTAGAGAAGATGAAAGGTTAGGTGAAAGCGGTAGTATATCAAATCAAAGGGAGTTACTCCTTAACTATATAAGAGATAATAATTTATTGTTTGTAGATGAATACATAGATGATGGTGTATCAGGAACAACATTTGATAGAAAAGGCTTTAATAGAATGATTAAAGACTGTGAAAACAAAAGAATAAATATGGTAATTACCAAAGATACATCTCGTTTAGGGCGTGATCATATAGAGTTTGGAAGATATGTAGAAAGATATTTTCCAGAAAATGGTATTAGATATGTAGCAGTAAACGATGGAATAGATACAGAGAAAAACTCATCTGCAAATGATATGCTAGTATTTAAAAGTGCATTTAATGATATGTATGTAAAAGATATTTCTAATAAATTAAGAAGTTCATTATATACAAAGAAAAGAAATGGTCATTTTGTAGGAGCTTATGCACCATATGGATATAAGAAAAATGAAGAAAACAAACATGAACTTTTAATAGATGAAGAAGCAGCTTGTGTAGTAAGAAGAATATTTAATATGTTTATAAATGGAATATCAATACATAAGATATGTGATATTTTAACAAAAGAAAATATTCCAACACCAAGTATGCATAAAAATATGAAGTTAGGACAAAACAATATCCATTATGGAGTATGGGCAACAAGAACAGTAAATGATTTATTAAAGAATCCTACATACATAGGAAACTTAGCACAGTGTAAACAAAAGAAAATAAACTATAAGTCTAAAAAAAGAATTCATAACAAACAAGAAAACTGGATTATTTCAGAAAACTCAGTTATTCCAATAATTGATAAAGAAACATTTGAACTAGCACAAAATATCTTTAAAAGTAATAAGTATCGTAGTGGTAAAAATACAATTACTGATAACCTTTTGCTAAGAGGATTAGTGTTTTGTAAAGAATGTAATCATACAATAGGTTTTAGAGCACATAAACAAGTAACTAAAAAGTGTGGTGAAGTAACACGAATATATGGCAATTGTAACTATTGGGCTAAAAGAAAACAACAAAAAGTATGTACTCCACACAGTATTAAGTATAATGACATTGAAAATATCGTTTTAAATAACTTAAGAGATATGTGCAAAAAGTATATAAATGAAAAGGAATTAGAAAGTGCTTTTAAAAATACTGACAAACTTAACAAGAAAAAAGAAAGCATAAAACATGAAATAATCAAATTAGATAACGATAATGAAATAATTAATAAAAAGATAGACTTATGTTACAATGATAAACTCGAAGGCAATATTACACTTGAAATGTATAAAAGAACTTATAATAAGTTTATATTAGAAATAAATGAAAACAATAAAAAGAAAGAAAAGCTTTTAAAAACATTATCTGATATAGAAAATAAGAAAAATGAAAATAGTAATAATTATACTAATAAGATTAAAGAATTTCTTAAAATGGATAATCCCTCAAGATCACTTATATCAAGTCTTGTTGAAAAAATAGAAATAGATGAAGATAATAATATAGATATATACTATAAATTTAGGTTAATTTAAGAAGGAGGAGTTTAGAGAAATAAAAAAATAGTTAATTGGATAGTATTACTAACCAGTTGAAAAATGAAAGTTAAACTAAGAAGAAACAGGGTGCACGAAAATATCGTGCAACTGAAATCAGAATCTTTAAAAGATGGAAATAATAATTAGCTCGCGCACTAGACACAGAAGGAATATTTAGACTTATTAAGTCTGTTCCAAGTTCCTTTTAATGTATCTCAATTAGGTTGTATAAATACCTTAAAAATGGTATAATATATACATAAAAAAAGAGGTGGTAATCCAATGAAATGTATACTTATGAATAAGAATACCGAAGTTTTAGTAGCAGATTACGATGATGCGGTTAAAGCGTTTACTAGAATATATGAAGTAAAGAATATTGAATATGCTCCATATATATTGAGAAGTTTTTATGAAGAAACTGATTTTAATAATAACCCACTTAGAACTAATTTAAGTGAATGGTTTAAAGGTAGAGGAATACCTTCTTGGAGAGATAAACTAGATTTGCTTTTAAATAGGCTAAATATACATACACCTACTGAATTATTAGATAAAGCCTTTGGATTATCATTATCAGATCAATATTGGATTAAGCCATATGATTTGGATATAAAATATGATGATATTAATTTCTTCGATCATGACTTTGACTATTCAGAGTTTATGGAAGCATCACTATCTTTAAATAGTAAAACAATAACAAAGGAAGCATCTTTAAAAACTCCAAACAATACCACAGATGGAATGCTTAAAAAAGCATGGATAATTGAAGATGGTACAAGATATTTATTAAAAGGTGGATATAAAAATGAAATATTACAACCATTTAATGAAGTACTAGCAAGTATGATTTGTGATCGTCTTGGTTTTGATCATGTAACTTATACTTTAGATACATACAAAGATATGGTTGTATCAAAATGCCCATGTTTTATAAATAAAGATACTGAACTTGTTACAGCTTATCAAATAAGAAATAATATGAAAAGACACGATAATACTCTAGACTACGAAGATTACATTAAAGAATTAGAATCCCATGGAATTGAAAATGCACGTGAAAAACTAGAAAACATGTATATCTTAGATTTTATAATTATGAATGAAGATAGACACTTAAATAACTTTGGTATTATAAGAGATGTTAATAACCTAAAATGGCTTGATATATGTCCAATATTTGATAACGGACAAAGTCTTAACATCCCATACTATGATGAAGATGAAGTAATAATAAGTGGACATGGAAGACTATTTTATGAAGTAAAACCCTTTGATGAAATAATAAAAATTGTTAAAAATCCAAAAAGAATAGATATATCTAAACTTGAAGATATTCCTGAAGAATTTGATAAACTGCTTCACAAATACCAAAAAATAACTCACATATCAGATAAAAGAATATATAGATTATGTGCAATTTTACAAAGACAAATAAATAAGTTAAAAGAACTAATAGAACAAAGTTAAATAATAAAATACTATATAATAATGAAAGAAAAATTTAAAACTCTTGTGTGTCAGGGTAATAACGCCATCATTAAACAAGAGTTTTAAATTTCAAAGTGATTGGCCAAACAATAATTCTCAAAGTTATTTACTAGATTCTGTAGCAAATGATTTAAAAGATGACAGTGCTTATAAATTTACACAAAAAGATAAAGATTACATTTTTACTACAAAAACAAATTATCCTAACAATCCAAAATACGTAAAACAAAATATCACACTAGATAAAAATCAAAAACTAAAAAAAGTAGAAGTTCAAGATGAGCAAGGAAGAACGTATATAGAATTTAATGTATCAAAAATTGATAACAAAGCAAAATTCGATGATAATCAGTTTAACTTAGATGAGCTAACAAAGAACTTTGCTCCAGCACAAGATAATCAAAAAAATCAAACTAAAAACCAAAACCAAAATAATAGTTCTAGTAATAGTACTCAAAATAATAATAATACAGAAAACACAAATGCTAATTTAGATGAACAAAGCAATACATCAGAAAAACCAAGTACAGATCAAAATACTAATAGCGATAATCAAACAACTAACCAAGAACAAAAGAATAATCAAACAAACACTAATGATAATTCACAAAATAATAATACAAGTACTACATCTAAAATAGATGAAAATGTATTTCCATTATATTTACCAACTAATACATCATTATCAGATAAAGAAGTAATAGAAACTTCTAGCGGCCAAAGAGTAATAATGACTTTCTCAGGAGATAATCCATTTGTGTTAGTAGAGGAAACTATCAAACCTTCAGAAAATCTTGAAATAATTCCAACTTATGGAGAACCATTCATGTTAATAGATACTGTTGGATCATTAACAGATACATCCTATACATGGACAAGTAACGGAGTAGAATACTACATAGTATCTGATCAAATGAATAAACACGAACTTTTAGAAGTAGCAAAATCTATAAATGTAGTATCTGCCATAAATCAAAAATAAGAAACTTAAGTGTTTCTTTTTTTCTTTTAAAATTGCAAAACTATAATAATTGTATTAAAATAGAATAGTAATAAAATAAAATGTACTAGTTAGAGGTGGCGAAATGAAAAAGAAAAAAAATAAAACAAATAACAAACTATTAAAAAAACTAAAAAAACATTATTCAAAAATAGATTTAAGTAAGAAAAAATTTAATACATTAGAACTAATACTTATCTTTATAATGGCTTTAGTATTCGGAGTATTAATTGGAGAAATGATTTATGGTGGTAATAAAAATTCAGTATCATTAACCTCAAACAACTATGCAGAAATAGATGAAATCAAAAGCACATATAATACAATTTTAAATGAATATATAAATAAAGTAGACAAAAAAACTTTAAAGGATGCTGCTATAAAAGGTATGTTCACTGTCTTAGGAGATAAACATTCAACATATTTTACACAAAAAGAAACAGAAAGCTTTCAAGATGAATTAAACGGTTATTTCTATGGACTAGGAACAACTGTCTATCAACCAAAAGATGGGTTGGTTACTATAAATGAAGTGTATAAAGATTCACCTGCAGAAAAAGCCGGCTTAAAAAAAGGCGATCAATATTTAAAAATAAACGGCAAAGACGTAACAAAGCTAACATCAGAACAAATATCAGAAAGAATTAAGGGAACAAATGGCAAAGAATTTACCTTAACAATTAAAAGAAATGACAAAGAGGTAAGTGTCAAAGTAACTACAGGAAAAGTAGCAATTCCATCAGTATCGTCTAAATTAATAACAAATAATAATAAAAAAATAGGTTACATAGAAATATCGATTTTTGCTAGTAATACTGATGAACAGTTAAAAGAAACCTTAAAAAATTTACAAAAAGATAACATAAAAGACTTGATAATAGATTTAAGATATAATCAAGGAGGACAACTAGATACAGTTATTAATGTTGCAAGCGAGTTTTTAGATAAAAAAGTACCAATTATTCAAATATCTGATAAAAAAGCAACACAAATTAGGTATTCAGAAGGTAACGATAATCCGAAGTATAATATTGTGGTTTTAATAAATGATGTTAGTGCTTCAGCATCAGAAGTTTTAGCGGCAGCATTAAATGAACAATTAGGGGCTCCTTTAATAGGAACAACTACTTATGGAAAAGGCACTGTTCAAAAGACTAAAGAATTAACAGATGGCTCGTTAATTAAATATACCATTGAAACATGGAAAACATCTAAAGGTAACAATATAGATAAAGTAGGCATAAAACCAACAATTAAAATTGAACAAAATAATAATTACTATAAAACAGGAAAAGATCAAGATGATGCCCAATTACAAAAAGCAATTGAAACTTTAAATAAGTAACAATTGCTTTTTTACGGTGAAGTAAAGTAAATGTTGGAAAATTTTAAGAGAAAATACAAGTTATGTAATTAATTTGTATTTTTTATATTCTTTTTGATAATATATAATCCAGTT
>CADBUX010000007.1 GCA_902797995.1 uncultured Erysipelotrichaceae bacterium
GTTTTATTTCTTTATTCATTTCTTCATTCATATTCTACACCACCTTAACTAAGTACTTGACTTGCTCCTACTTTTAGTTTGAATGAGAATGTTCCTCCTTCTTGTCCTATCTTTTGATCATATCCCCATATTTCTCCAGCTGATTCACAAGTTTCTTTAGTAGTATATGTTTGATTGCTACAATATCCATCTGTTACAGTTGGTGTTAAAGATCCGCTTCCTGATCCTTCATTTGCTACCCAAGCTTTCACTTTATATTCTATAGTTTTTGTAGTATTTACTGTTGCAGAATCTAATTTATATCCTGTTATACTTGTATCATATTGTCCTGCACTTGTTTTAATACTACTTACTAGTACTCCAGTTGTTGCAGATGATCCTGCAAGAGTTGTTGCAGATGATCCTGCAAGATATGTAGTATTACTATTATCTACTTTTGATGCTTGTATTTTTATATTGTTTTCTGTTAAAGCGCTACTGTTTGTTACATCATATAATGCTACATCATATCCTATATTCATTGTTCCTGCCATAGTGGCTGCTAAAGTACATGTTGCTTCATTGTTTTCTAAGGCAATACCTTGTTCATCTGTTAATACACTTGTATTTTCTAATGTAAAATTAGTTTCCGTACATGTCATTGTTACATACCCAGTTGTAAGTTTATTTTCTTTTACCCCAGTTAGATTTGCAGTAAATACTGCGAACGAAACTCCTACGATAGCTACTACAAGTAGTAACACTCCTGCTGCTGTTAATAGTTTTACCTTTTTATCTTTACTTTTATTATTCATATTTTATTCATTCCTTCCTTTTTCACTACACTGCTGCTTGACCATCTACTTTTATTTTTAGTTTATATTGTAATTTTGTTGATGCATTCCAACTACTTGCGTTTACTTGACTATCTATCCACATTTTTAATCTATACTTCGTTGTTATTGTTTGATTAGCTGTATTATGACTATTTACAATATTTGCTTTTAATTGTCCAGTGGTTCCTGATGTAATAATGTTGCTAACTAAAGTTGGTGCCACTACTTGTGTTTCATCTGCAAGAGCACCAGATCCTGTATAACTTGCTAAATATACTTTAATCTGATCATCATTAAATGCTGTATATCCTGAATCTACTTCTTCTTTCATTATTGAAATATTATAAGTAATATCTCCTGGAGAACCACTTGCTGATGTTGATACTTCAAAATCAAAAACTCCTGATGAACCATCACTATGTTCTAAATTCATTCCTTGTTCATCTGTTATTGGAAATGCATTTTCAATATTAATTGAATCTTTTGATTCAAGCATTTTCATAGAAATGTTACCTGTTGTTATAGTATTTGGTTTACTCGTAAATGTAAATGTAAATGCTGCTACTGCAAAGCCTATTACTGCTACTAATAAAGCAAGTACTGCAGCAATTGCATAAAAATTATCTTTTTTTTGAGTATTATGTTCTTCTAACATATTATTCCACCTCTAGTATAAATTTAACATAAAAATAAGAAGATGTAAACTGTTTTGAACGATTTACACCTTCTTTTACGGTTAATTAAAATAGTGATAATTGACTTGATTGCGGCAAGTCTTTTAAGATTCCCATTATTTCCATTTTTTCAGTAAGTGTTTGAGATACTTTGCATCTTTTTTGGAACTCTTCAATACTAATGAAATTTCTTTGTTTTCTTTCTTCAACTATGTTTTGAGCAACTACATCTCCAAGACCATCTATTGCTCTAAATGGTGGTATTAATGTATCTTTATCAATAACAAAGTTCTTAGAATCACTTTTTTCTAAATCAACACTTCCAAACTTAAGTCCTCTTGCAGTCATTTCAAGTGCTACTTCTAAAGTTGTAATAAGATCTTGTTCTTTTGGAGTTAATCCAAATTTTTTAAGTTTTAGTTCTGCGAGTCTTTCTTTTATTTTATCATATCCCATTTCCATTGCTTCTAAGTCAAATGCTTGTCCTTTAATTGAGAAAAAGCATGCATAATACTCTATTGGTCTATTTATTTTATACCAAGCAATCCTCCAGGCTGCAGAAACATAAGCAGTGGCATGAGCTTTGGGGAACATGTACTTAATCTTATCACAGGAGTCTATATACCAATCAGGAATATTTTTTTCTTTTAATAATTTTTTATATTCATCCCATTTATCTTTCATTTTCTTTTGTCTACCTTTACGAACTAGTTCCATTATTTTAAAGGCATCAAGTGGTTCGATACCATGATTTGATAAATATACCATGATATCATCACGACACCCAATTGTTTCTTTAAATGGACACACGTTATTTCTAACTAATTCTTGGGCATTTCCATTCCATACGTCAGTACCATGAGAAAGTCCTGATATTTTTACTAGTTCTGCAAAAGTGGTCGGTTTTGTCTCTAAAACTATCCCTATAACAAATCTTGTAAACTCTGGAAGTCCTAAGCACCCTACTTCGCATTCTATTTGTTCTGGGGTTACTCCAAGAGCTTTAGTCGATGTAAACAAGCTCATTACTTCTTTATCATCCATAGGAATTGTTTCGGGATCGATTCCAGTAAGCTCTTTAATCATTTTGAATATTGTAGGGTTATCGTGTCCTAGTATATCAAGTTTTAAAAGGCAATCTTCTATATCATGATAGTTAAAATGCGTTGTTGCCCATTCAGCAGTTACATCATCTGCAGGATACTGGTAAGGAGTAAAATCGAATATTTCTTTGTAATCAGGTACAACTACTATTCCACCTGGGTGTTGTCCTGTAGTTCTTTTTACTCCAGTTACACCACGCGCTAGACGTTCTACTTCTAAAGAGCGCACTCCTTCGATACCTTTATCTTCATAGTAACCTTTTACAAAACCAAAGGCTGTTTTTTCTGCAACAGTTCCAATGGTACCAGCACGATATACATGATCTTCTCCAAATAGTACTTTTGTATAGTCATGAGCTTTGGCTTGATAATCACCAGAGAAATTTAAATCAATATCCGGTACTTTGTCTGCATTAAATCCTAAAAAGGTTGCAAATGGCATGTCTTGTCCTTCTTTACGCATATTCTCTCCACATTCGCACTTTCTATCAGGAAGGTCATATCCACTTGGGTAATCTTTACCAAAAGGAGTACCATCATCGTAATAGAAAATACTTTTTTTACAATTTGGACAAACGTAATGTGCAGGAAGTGGGTTTACTTCAGTTATACCAAGCATGGTGGCTACAAATGATGATCCTACTGAACCACGAGAACCTACAACATAGCCATCAGCATTACTTTTCCATACTAGTTTTTGGGCTATAAGATATATAGAATCAAATCCTCCGTTTATTATACCTTTAAGTTCTGATTCTAAGCGATCTTCTACTTCTTTAGGAAGAGGATTTCCATATATAGAGTGGGCTTTTTCATAACAAATATTTCTTATAGTTTCTTTACTATTTTCAAACTTCGGAGAAAATGGAATTCCTTTGGTATCTGGAATTATTTCAAAGTCTTCGATAAGATCCGCGATTTTATTTGTATTTGTTATTACTATCTCTTTAGATAGCTCTTCTCCTAGGAAAGAAAAGTCATTTAACATTTCATTTGTTGTTCTAAAATGCATGGATGGAATAGATTTAATATCTTTTCTATTAAGTGGATGCCTTCCACCACCAGGTACTTTCTGATTAACTATTATTTCACGATATATTTTATCGCTTCTATCTAAATGATGAACATCTCCGGTTGCTACAACGATTTTGTTTTTGTCTTTAGCAACTTTAATTATCTTTTTGATATTATCTTCTACTTCTTCCATGTTTTTAAAATCAGATAAGTCTATTAAGTGAGAGTAGACTTCTGGAGGTTGTACTTCTATATAATCATAGAAATTCATTAAGTCACTAACTTCTTCTTCACTTTTAGAACGTGCTAATCTAAATATTTCTCCGTTTGCACATGATGATCCTATTAAAAGTCCTTCTCTATGCTTTTCTATTTCACTTCTTAGTATTCTTGGAGTTTTATATAAATACTTTGTATTAGCATAACTTACTATTTTAAATAGATTTTTTAATCCTACCCCATTTTTTACTAATATATTTATATGGAATAGTTCTCCAAATTTATGAATTTCATCTTTACTTACTAAGGTATTTATTTCAGATGCTTTTAGTATTTTTCTTGTTTTTAATTTTAATAACATTTTGTGGAATATTTTAGCGGTTGCATCAGCATCATAATCTGCTCTATGGTGACCACTCTCATCAAACTCTATGTCGTATCTTTTTACTAAAGCTGATAATGAATGTCTTGAATACTCTGTATCTAGTGCACGTGATAATTGAAGAGTATCAATAAGCATGTTTTTATATTCACCAAGATTATATTTGCCATAGGCCATTTCTAAGAATGAAGCATCAAATTTAGCATTATGTGCAACCATGGGAAGGTCCCCAGTCCACTTGATAAACTCTTTTACTACTTCTTCTTCACTTGGACAATCGACAAGCATTTCATCGGTTATATGAGTAAGGTTTACAATATGCTTTTCTAGTTTTCTGTGTGGATTTATAAGCATATCAAATCTATCTATTATTTCCCCATTTTTTAATTTTACTGCTCCAATTTCAATCATTTGATCTCCACCACCAGCATTAAATCCCGTGGTCTCAGTATCAAATACTACATATGTATTATCTAAAAGATTTGAATCATCTTCTCTAAAGATTAAATCTAAATCATCATCTATCATAGGTAGCTCTACCCCGAATAATACTTTGATGTCTTTTTTGAATTTTGCTGCTTGAGGAAATGTTTGTATACCATTATGATCGGTTATAGCAATTGCTTTATGTCCCCATTTTATTGCTCTTTTTATTAAGTCTCCTACTGGAACTACTCCATCCATCCCACTCATATTAGTGTGAGCATGTAACTCTACTCTTTTTTCTTCGAAATCATCCATAATAGTATTATCTTCTTTTTCTATTATCTCAATGGTTCTAGCATTAATAATTAGATCGTTATAAAAAGTATTGTTTTTAACATAACCATTTATTCTAAGCCACATGTTTTCTTTGAACTTTTCTAATAATTCATCATATTCATCTTCAGTTCTTGCATATACTCTTACATACATACTAGTAGTAAAATCTGTAACTTTTAGAGTAAGAGACTTATACTCTCTTTTATTAGCAGGAGTTATTCCAAATATTTGTACTTCAACATTTACATTATCTATTTCATAACTAATATCATTAAGACTAGTGATAGCACCTTTTACTTCTCCGAAAAGGTCTTTTCTTGTATATCTTTTTCCTTCATTATTAAAAGTTTTATTTTTATTATCACTTTGTATAGGTTCTAATTTTGTAATTTTATTGAAACTTTTTAATTTTTCATCATCAACTTTTCTTAAACTTTCTATCTCACTTTTAATGGTGCTTTCTTTTTCTTTATTATATTTAATTTGTAATTCTTTTTTAAATCCGTAGTTTTTCAAATATTTATTTATTTCTTCTAGTTTCCTTTTTAAAGTTATTTCTTCTGACTTGTTATAGACTTCTATAAAGAAATTATCATCTTCTTTTATTAATCTATCACAGAACATATTGTAATATAGATTGTTATTATTTATTAAAATTAATATATTTTTATAATACTCTTCAAATAAAGATAAATCCTCTTTTTCTGCGTTTACAAATACATTATATTTAAATTTATTTCCTACAAAGGTTGTTAAACAACTTAAAAAAATACTAATATCTTCATATTTAAAATTAGTATTATTTTTAATATATATATTCCAAGTATTCTTATCTTCTACTACAACTATTTTCTCAAAAGTAGCATTTTCAAAACAAGAAAACTTTTCTTCAGGATATTTTATTTTTATAAGTAAATCTTTTATTCTTGCTTCCATGATGCCTCCCTATAACATTTCAATATTTTCTACAGGTACTAATTTTGTTTTAAAAATTGTTCTTTTATTTTTTACTAAAAAAGCAATAAAAGAATATATATCAATAGTTTTAAGTATCTTTTGATATTTATATTTGTTTTTATCAAAAAATATATTATCACGCACCATATACTTGTCAAAGTCTTCAAAAGGGATTCCTAAGTACATAAGCCAGTATGGATATATTTTTTCTTTTAACTGTCTTAAATCTTTTTTACCTACGTTATATTTAGATTCTTTTGTGACTCTAGTATAAAGTTCATTAGTAATTGCAAGTTCTACAACTACATCTAATATATCTTGTTCATTTGTCTTTAAACGTGATACTTCATTTTTAACAATTTTATACATTAAATAAGTTAAAAAGTTATCCTTATCACGAGTAATTATTCTCTTTCCAATAGTAATCGTGCTACAATCAAAATCTGTTTCTATAACATCAAGTGATGGGTGAACTACACATATTTTATATTCTCTTTTGATATCGAATTTTAAAATAGAACTTATTTCTTTACTATATTTTTTTCTATTTTGATCCCATATTTCTAAAATATTATTTCTATATCTATTAGTTTCAAGTTTAATTTTTTTATATGATGAGCTCTTTTCAATTAAATTATAGATTAAATCATCATCAGGAATAAAATCTTCTAGACTAGATAAAATTTCTGTTTTATCTTTATGTACTAAGGAATATTCCTTTTTATATGAAAGCCAAAGTTTTTGTTTTAATTTATGAATTTCATCACTTACTGCAGATTGATATAACAAATGCCATATAAGTAAGTATTTGTTTACAATTATGTCTAACTTCATAGTTACCACCCTGTAAATATCATAACATAATAACTGGTCGTGTAACAAGAAAAATATAAACAAATTATGCGTTTCATCTATAATTATTTAACTTATATATAATGACATTTTTTATTATCAAAAACATAGGTATTGCAAAAATTATTCCTATTATTCCGAATAATGATCCAAAGATAAAACATGATAGAATTATGCTTATGAATGATATTTTAAGTGTTTTATTATATATTTTTGGTTCTATAAAATAACTATTAAAAAGTGGTACTGTTACCATGATTATTGATGTTTTTATAAACAGAGTTTTACTTATATTATAACTTGATACTAAGGCTACTAGATTTGAAAATATTGCTCCGAATGATGGTATTATGTTACTAAATCCGTTTAAAAATGATAAAAACAAACAGTATGGATGTCCAATTATTAAATATATTACTAAGTATTCAATTATTTCTATTATAGTTGCTATATAAAAGCCTTTGTAATAGTTATATAGATCATTGTTTATCTTTTTTAATAATTCGATTTTTGTTAAATAGTTTATTATTTTTTCCATATTAAAAATAAAACATATAAAAAGTACTAGCACTATTACTATTTTTGTTATAATTTTAGTTCCGTTATTAATTATACTGATACTATTTTTTAATGATAAATTGTTACTTATTTCTTTATAAAATGCGAAATTTGATAAAAAGTTTATTATATCTTTACTTATTTGAGGTATTTCTTTGGCAAATATAGAGATTGATATATATATAAATATAATTATAGAAATAATGGTAACTAGTGTTATTATTAGGCATGACACGTTATATGAAAACTTTCTTTTTAAAAGATTTATACATGGATAAAGTGAGTAGCTTAAAAAAAATGAAAATAGTATTGGTAGTAATATTCTAAGTATTACTGATAATATCTCTTTATAAAAACTAAACATTTTAGCAAACAAAAAAAGCGATACTATTATTAGTAAAATATTTATTATTTTATAATTTATTTTATCTAAAATAATATCACCCTTATAAGTTTATGAATTATCTAAATATTTCATTACAGATTATTTGGTATTCATCAAATCTTTTTTCTACTTTACCATTTACTTTGATAAGCTCATTTTTTTTGAAATTATTTACTTCTTTATATAGTTCTGGAAATATTACTAAAACGGTTGTACCTGTGTTATCAGAGCCTGTTACAAAGGCCATTACTTCCCCTTTTTTAGTGACTATTTCTTTTACACTATCAATTGATGCGATTATTGATACTTTTTTGTTTAAATGGTTTTTAATATCTGAAATATCAGTTATGTCTGGATTATTTAGTTTGAATTTTTCTGTTTTATGGCTTGTTAAATAAAAACCAAATACTTCTTTTTCATGATTTAGAATATCATCAGAGGATAGTTCTTTTTGAACTTCAATTTCTGGTTTTAATAAATAGTTATCTTCTACATCGAAGGATAAGTCCATGTAATTAATAATATTATCGAGATTAGTTATTAAAGTGTTTATATTATAAAAACTATCAAATGCATGGGCATATATTAATGATTCAAGTACTTTTCTATTATTTGTTTTCTTGAAAGTTCTTTTTAAAAAATCATATATATCGGTATATGGTTTATCTCTATTTGTTACTATGTAATCTGATATTATAGCTCCAACATTTCTTATTCCAGAAAGTGGAAAAACAATTGAACTGTTATCTATAGTGTATTTATTACTTAAACTTTTATTTATATCTGGAGGTAATATTTTTATACCTAGTTTCTTTACTTCTTGCATATATTCTTTTGTTTTTGCTTCACTTCCTATTACTCCGGATAAAAGGCATGCATAAAACTCTTTCGGAAAATAATATTTAAGATATGCCATTTTGTAAGCTACTATTGAATAAGATACTGAGTGACTTTTATTGAAACCATAACCTGCAAAAGCTAGGATTAAGTCAAATAACTTTTTACTTGTATCTTGGTTTCTTCCTAAGTCATTTGCCTTTTCTATGAATGTACTTTCTTCTTTTTTTAGAACATCATATTTTTTCTTGCTCATGGCACGTCTTAAAATATCTGCTTCTGCTAGTGAATAACCTGCGTATTCTCTGGCTATTAACATTATTTGTTCTTGATAGATAATAATACCATAAGTATCTTTTAAGATTGGTTCTAGAATAGGATCAAGATACTCTATTTTTTCTTTGCCTTCTTTTCTTTTAATAAATGAAGGAATATTAGCAGCAGGTCCTGGTCTAAACAAGGCTATTGCGTTACATAAATCTATAAAGTTTCTTGGTTTTAGATCTTTTAAGAATCTTCTCATACCATCAGATTCAAACTGGAATACTCCTGTTGTGTCACCTTTTGAAAATAAATTCATTACTTTGGGATCATCAAATGGTATTTTATTAAAATCTAGTTTTTTTCCTATACTTTTTTCTATTTCTTTTATTACATTATCTATTATTGATAGGTTTCTAATACCTAAAAAGTCCATTTTTATTAAGCCAAGTTCTTCAAGATACTCCATAGTATATTCTGTAAGACTTATTTCCTCTGTATATTTGATTGGCACTATTTCATATAAAGGTTTATAACTTATAACAATTCCTGCAGCATGAACAGAAGTATGTCTTTTATTACCTTCAATTAGGTTTACAATATTGTATAGAAGTTTTAATTTGTCATCACTTTCTATTAGTACATTTACTTCTCTATCCGATTTTTTTAACTCTTTTAATGTGCCTTTAAAAGGCATTTTTTTGCATATTATATCTATATATTTTGTATTAATAGCAAGAATTCTACCTACATCGCGAACTGAAGCTCTGCCTCCAAGTGTTCCAAAAGTAATGATTCCTGCAACGTTATTCTCTCCATATTTATTCTTTACATACTCTATTACTTCATCTCTTCTTATGTCTGGAAAATCAGTATCAATATCAGGCATTGTGATACGTTCTGGGTTTAAAAATCTTTCAAATAACAAATCATATTTTAAAGGATCAACATCTGTTATACCTAGACAATATGATACTAGTGATCCTGCAGCACTACCACGACCAGGTCCTACTAAAATGCCGTTTTGTTTAGCATATTTTATATAATCATATACTACTAAAAAGTAGTTTTCAAAATGCATATTTATAATGACGTTAAGCTCATATTCTAATCTATCAAGATATTCTTTAGTAACATTCCCATTTAATCTTCGTTCTAGTCCTTTATGAGTTAAATTTTTTAAAAATTCTTTAGGATCTTCTACATCATATTTTGGCATAAATAGTTCTTTTTTTAATGATACATTACACATAGCTGCTATTTCTAAAGTATTATTAATGCTTTTAGTACTTACTATATCAAATACTTCGGAAGAGTCATATAAATAGTTATCCCTGTATTCAAACTCTATTCCATCTTTAATAGTTTTACCATCTCTAATCATAAATACATATGGCAAGTATTTATATAAGTTTTTTTCTAAATACAGTGTTTTCTTTATAAACACTGTATTATAATCTTTAAAACTTGCTTCTTCTTTTTTATTTGATACTCCGATATAGATATGATTAAAAATGTTTTTATATTTATTAAAACTATTTAAATCGAAACAAATACAAATTAATCCATCTTTATATTCTTTTATATTTTCAAACTCTAATTCTCTTTTATTTTTTATAGTTTCTATTTTAACCAAATTATAGTAACCTTCACTTGTTTTAGCATAAAGGAGAATATCTTTTAGGTCTAATCCTATAATAGGTTTAATACCTGCTTTTTCAAACTTATGAATTACTTCCATAGTTCCATATAAATTGTCATCTACTATAGCGCACGAAGTAATATTCTTTTTTCGTAAAGAATCTACTAAATCATCTACTTTTATTAAACTAGAAAGAAGACTATAGTCTGTTTTTATATAAAGCGGACAATACATACCTATTCCTCCCTTATAAATATTTTAGCATATTTTTAGGGTTTTTATTTAATAAGTTTACTTTTGTTTTCTTTTTCTAATTCTTTTAAACTTTAGAAGAAGTTGGCAAATCTTCTGGCATTGTGCCACCATTTTTAACAATAACTTCTCTTATATATAATTAACAAAAAAATGAAAAGTACCTAGATTCTTTAAAAAAATGTGTATTAAAAAAATAACCTTTAACCTAAGTTAAAAGTTATTTTTTCATTTTTCTTTATAATACTGTTTTCTTTACTTTGATTTTTTACATAACCATATCCTTTGAAAGTACAATCAATATTTAACATTTTACAAACTTCTGTTACTTCTTTTTTACTATAGTTTTTTAAACTTGGAAGCTTATATTCTTTACTATTAGTTAAAAGTATAAGCGTTTCATTAGCATCAAGATTTGAATCTTTTTCGGGATATTGTGCTATTACTTTATTGCCTGTTCCTAAAACTAGTTTTTTTATATTTTTTGTTTCTTGTGTTACCGTATTTAGTTCTTTATTTAAATAGTTATCCACATGTTGGTTCTCTAATATTTTATCTTTATCTTTTTCAAATATATTTAAATATTTATTCATATTTTTTACTATACTTGTTATTGAGTTTGATAATGGTTTTGCACTCGATCTTTGAACAGAACCATAGATGATTACTTGTGGATTATCTCTTGGCCACATTCCCATAAATGATTTTGTTACGTTATAATCATCTGTATAGTACTCTCCTGTATACTGGTTAACAAGTTGGGCCGTTCCAGTTTTGCCTATTACGTTTGAATTTTTTACTCTATAATCCCCACCAGTTGCTCCATACCAATTTGAATTTACTGTCTGATACATTAGTTCTCTTATTTTTTCTGCAGTTTGTTTTGAAGCGACACGCCCTACTTCTTCATTTTTTCCTTGGTATACTGTTTTTCCGTTTTCGTCTACTACTTTATCAATTATATATGGTTTAAGCATTATACCATCATTAGCAATTGCTGTAAGTGCTTGTACATGCTGAATAGGAGTTGTTGTAATACCTTGTCCGAACGAAGCATTATATACTTCGGTTTGATAATTAAACCTTACTTTTCCTGAAACTTCATTTGCTAGTGTGATACCTGTTTTTTGACCAAATCCCATTTTTGCGAAGTAATCTTGTAATTGTTGTTTACTGATGAAATTATTTACTATATTTATTACTCCAACGTTACTTGAAGCTTGAAAACCTTGATCATAGGTTATTCTACCAAAACCTACTCCGTTCCAGTCATTAATTACTGTACCATCATCTGCTTTATATTTACCTGATTGAAAGGTATTATTTCCTCGGTAGGTTCCTGCTTCCATAGCAGCCATATAAGTATAGGTTTTCATAATACTACCTGGTTCAAATGCTTGACCCACGCTCATATCTATCCAGTTTTTAATATCTTTCTTATTTGGATCAAATGATGGTTTCTGAGTTGTTCCTAAAATTCTTCCTGTTTTTGCATCTGCTACCACTAAAGTCATCCATTCAAATTTATATTTTTTCGTGGCTTCATTGGCAGCTTGTTCAACAAAGAATTGAATATTAGAATCTAGTGTTAAATATACATCATTACCATTTATGGCATTAACAGTAACTTCTTTTGTTCCTGGTATTTTATAACCATTTAAATCCTTTTGATAGGTGGTATATCCATCAGTTCCTCCCAGAACGTCATCTAAAAGATCTTCTAAACCAAATTGTCCTTTTATTTTTCCATCTTCATCATTATTAGCATATCCAAGTGTGTATGACGCAAAGTTGCCGTTTGGGTAATATCTTTTTTCATCTTGGGTAAAGTCTATGCCTGGTAAATTTAATTTTTCTATAGATTCTTTTTCAAGTTCAGTGAGTCCTTTACCTGCGCTTCCAAATTCTACTTGGTATCTATCTTTTTGATTTAAAATATTATATATATCATTTTCTTTCATTTTTAGCACTTTAGAAAGTTTTTTGGCAGTATCCTTTTTATCTTTAACATGATATAGTTTGCTTTCGCCTTCACTACGTGATGGATCTAGGTATGCTATTAAGGTATATGATGATACATTTATGGCAAGAGATTTTCCATCTTTATCATAAATGTTTCCTCTTTTTGCATATGTTTTTTTAGATACTATACTTCTACTACTGGCAAATTCTTTTAAGTTAACTCCATCTACTTCTTTGGAAAGTGCAAGAAATGATACCCTGTAGATTATGAAGACAAAACAAAAAAGAGCAATCATTATAAATAAATTGATTAACTTATTACTATGTTTGCTCTTTCTCATTATATCACCCTACTTATCTATTGTTTTAATACTATTATTAGTATAACTCAAACCCATTTTTTTTGCAACTGATTCTAAGTTTTCAAGTGATGCAAGTTCATTTATTTTCATTTTTAAACTTTCATTATTTTTATTTTGTTCTGCAATTTTGGCTTTACTATTTTCAAGTTTATAGTTCATTTCACTTAAAGTACTTTTTGCAAAAACACTCATAAAAGGATATGATAAACTAACTATGGCTGTTATCACAAATAGAAATTTTTCAAATTTAGTAAATTTAACCTTATTCTTTTTCTTCTTTCTCATTTTATCTCTCCTTATTTTATTCTTTCGATTACTCTAAGTTTAGCTGATTTACTTCTTTTGTTATGTTCTATTTCATAATCTTGTGGTAAGATTGGTTTATTTGTTATTAATTTAAAGTCCGGTAACATCTCTTTTGGAATATTAGGCATTCCTTTTATAACAGGGTTTTCTTTTGTTACTTCTTTAAATATGCTTTTACAGATACGATCTTCTAAAGAATGAAACGTTATTACTGCAATACGTCCTTTTATATTTAGTATTTCTAAAGAGTCTTTTAATGTTTTTTCAAACTCCTCTAGTTCATTATTTACTTCAATTCTAATTGCTTGAAATACTTTTTTCGCTGGATGCGTATTTCTTTTTTCTTTATATGGATAGCATCTATCTATAATGTCTACTAATTCTTTTGTAGTTTCAATTTTCTTATTCTGTCTTTCTTTTTCTATTTCTTTAGCAATTTTTAGAGCATGTTTTTCTTCACCATACTCTCTAAAGATTTTTGTTAAAGACTCCACTTTATAAGTATTTACTACTACTTGTGCTGTTAACGGATTATTCTTATCCATTCTCATATCAAGTGGAGCATCTTTCATATAACTAAATCCACGTGATGCATCATCTATTTCTACTGAGGAAACTCCTAAATCAAATAAAATGCCATCTGGTTTAATATTTTCTTCTTCACATCTTTTTTTTATGTTTTCAAAACCTTCATTATAAAGTTTAAAATTGTTGCTTATTTTGTTTAATCTTTCATTGCTATAACTAATTGCAGTTTCATCTTTATCAAATGCGTAAAGTTTGCCATTTGGAATTCTTTTTAATATCTCACTAGAATGGCCTGCAAAGCCTAAAGTTGCATCTACATATATTCCATTTTCTTTAATATTTAAACTATCAATTGTTTCTTTTAAAAGTACACTTATATGTTTTTCCATTTTAAACCTCAAAATCTGTTTCAAATAAATGATCAGCTAAATCTGATAGATTTTCAGAAGCAACATTCATAAAACTATTCCATCTTTCTTTAGACCAAATCTCTAGTCTATCATTAACTCCAATGATTACACATTCTTTTTGTAATTCTGCATATTCAAGGAGAGGAATCGCTATTTTAATACGACCTTGTTTATCAAATTCAGCATTTGTTGCTCCAGATAGGAACATTCTTGTAAAACTTCTTGCATCTTTTTTTGTAAATGGTAGAGTTTTTAATTTAGAAACTACTTTTGCCCATTCATTTTCTGAATAGATAAATAAGCAGTTTTCTAGACCTCTAGTTACGATTATATTTTCCCCAAGTTCTTCTCTAAGACGCGATGGTACGATTATTCTACCTTTGTCATCAAGGTTATGATGAAATTCACCCATTAGCATAATAATCACCACTTTCTACCACAATGTTCCACTATCTACCACAATTTTACTATTATACTTGTCTTTTGTAAATACTTTTTTCACAAAAAAAAGAAGTTTCACAATAAAGGAAACATTCGTTTGTCAATATAATTATCAAATATTTATGCGCTTTTTATTTTTAAAACTTTCTTTTTATTTTTACTATTTTGATTAGCCTCTTCCAAATCCATTCTATAAATAAGTTCTTGTACAACGTTTCGTTTTTTTTCAATCTCAACTAGCTCTTTTTTATATTTGTTTGCAATATTAATATCAGATTTTATTATATCCCCATAGTATAACGCAACTTCTGGAGGTATTTCTATCATATTATAGCAAGTTAGCCCTCTTTTTAAATTATTCAATAAATCTTCAAAAGAAGCTGTGGTTATATCTCGTATTCCATTCGGATCAAAGTCTATTCTTTTTCCAAGTACTATATCCTCAAAATGATCATCAATTTGTTCTGCTATTACTGAAAAACGTCCTTCATATTTAGTTACTGGAATGTATTTTACTCCAAATAACCCTTTTTTTTCAACCGTTCCTTTCAATGGCATAACATTAATAAACCCGTAATCATTACTAAAAGATTCAATAGTTCTAACTCTAGCACAATTAAGTGATATTCTATAATACTTTCCCATGTTGTACCACCCATTATAAATATATAACTATTTTTTAAATTTGTCCATATAAAAAAGACTTAACTTAGTAAATCTTTTACCTTTTGAGATACTTTTTTCATATCACATCTATTTTTTATTTGGGGTGTTATTTCTTTCATAACTAATCCCATTTCTTTTACAGAAGTTGCTCCGGTTTTAGTAATTGTATTATTTATTATTTCATTAAGTTCTTCTTCATTTAACATTTCAGGCATATAATTGTTTAATATATCTATTTCTTTTTGATAAGAATTAATTAAGTCTTCTCTACCGGCTTTTCTAAATTCTTCAATAGAATCATTTCTCATTTTTATTTGTTTATTTATTACATCAAGCAACAATTCATCATTTTCTTCTTTTTTATTGTTAATAATTTCTAGTTGTAACGCTCCTTTTACTGATCTTAGTGTGTTTAGTTTATCTTTATCTTTTTCTTTCATTGCTGTTATTAAATCTTGTTTTAATGTTTCTATTAATGTCATAATATCTTCCTTTCCTATTAAAAAACAGAAATTAGTCATTTCTATTTCTGTTATTTTTTTTATTTCTTTTTCTAGAGTTAATTATATTTTGTTTCTTTTCTTCTCTTCTTTTTACTCCAGGCTTATCATAAAATTTTCTTTTTTTAGCTTCAGAAAGGACTCCATCACGAGCACACTTTGTCTTAAAGTTTTTAAGTGCTTTATCTAAGTTACCTTTTACTTGTACTTCAGTCATCGTTCAATCCTCCTTTCCCGCTTTTCTACTGAGTATTATAACAAATTTATATATAAATTTCAACTTTTTTTGATAAATTGTTTTTTATTCGCTATAAATGGTAGCAATTGATTCAAAAATCTTGATTCCATCCATAGCAGAAGTAGTTATTCCTCCAGCATATCCTGCACCTTCTCCGCAGGGGTAAATGCCTCTTATATTAGACATATAGTTATCATCTCTATAAAACTGAATTGGAGATGATGTTCTTGACTCAACTGCAAGAAGTGTTCCATCTTTAAAACCCGGAATTTTTTTATCAAAATAATTAATTCCTTCTTTTATTGATGAAGATATGTAGTTTGGAATCAAGTTATTTATATTACATGATATATATTTACCTTTAATAGCATTCTTAATAAAAGATAAATCTTTTGAGGTATCATTGTTTACAAAGTCCATGAACTTTTGACTAGGTATTAATCCCTTACCTATTTCATAGGCTTTTTTCTCTAGCCTTTCTTGAAACTTAACTCCATCAAACGTATCATAGCCATAGTCTTCCTGATTTACTGTTACTACAATAGCACTGTTGGAAAATTTGCTATCACGTTTATAATTACTCATTCCGTTTATTACTAATCTTTCTTTTTTAGAAGATGAATTTACTACATATCCTCCCGGACACATACAAAACGAATATACTCCTCTTCCTTCTTTAGTTTTATATGTTAGTTTATAAGAAGCTGGCTCTAAAAATTTATAAAAATTTCCATACTGTTTTTTATTAATCAGTTCTTGATCATGAATTATTCTTAATCCTACTGCAAATGGTTTACTATGCATATCAAGACCTTTTTCATATAACATTTTAAATGTATCTCTTGCACTGTGTCCTATAGCTAAAACTAATGTTTCGCATGGAAGCAGTTCTTTACTGTTTAATACTATTTTTTCTATTTTGTTATCATTTATGATTATATCTGTAAGAGTGGTATTATATCTAAATTCTCCACCCATTTCTATTATTTTATTTCTCATATTAATAACTACGTTTCTTAATATATCTGTTCCAATATGGGGATTATTTACATACATTATCTCTTCAGGGGCACCACATTTTACAAATACTTCGAACACTTTTTTCATTCTACTTTCTTTATCTTTTACTAAAGTATTTAGTTTTCCATCAGAAAAAGTTCCTGCTCCTCCTTCTCCAAATTGAACATTCGAATTCTCTTTTAAGGTTCCATTTTCCCAAAACTCGTTTACAGTTTTAATTCTATCATCAATAGGTTCTCCTCGTTCGATAATTATTGGTTTAAACCCTTGTTCTGCTAAAGTATAGGCACAAAAAAGTCCTGCTGGTCCACTTCCTATTATAATTGGTCTATACTTCATTTCTTTAGTACCTGTTTTTTTGAAATTATAAAATTTTTCTTCTACACATGATATATCATTTGATTTGTTTCTTTTTAATATTTGTTTTTCATTTTCTAATGTAATATAAAGTTCATATACAAAGTGAACGTTATTTTTGTCTCTTGCATCAACAGACTTTTTATTTATTTTTATATTTTTAATACTATTTTCCTCGATTTTTAATTTTTTAGATACTTTTTTTAAAACTAGTTCATAATTATCATTATCTACAGGAATTTTTATGTTTCTTACTCTAATCATTTGCAATATCCTTTCCTGCAAGAATTGCGCTTATCGCTGCAAAGGCTATGTTGTATCCACCACATTTACCATCCACATCTATAATTTCTCCAGTAAAATATAAATTTGGTACAATTAAAGACTCAAAAGTATTTGTATTAATCTCTGTAAGAGGAATTCCTCCTTTACATACTTGGGCATTGTCAAATGTGTTGGTATCAATAATACTTATATTAAAATGTATTAGTTTATCTAATATAAGTGTAATCTCATCCTTATCAAGTTCATTATAATGTTTATCTTTTTTGATATGCAATTTTTCTAATATAACATTTGTAATTTTATAATCAAGAAAGCTATCTAAAAGTTCCGCAATAGTCCTATTACTTGCTTTACTACTTAGTTCTTTTAATATTCGATATGCATTTGCTAAGTCATATACATCTAAATCACGTAAAAAATTAATCTTAATATTTACTTTTTTATTGTTATCAAGCATTGACCTAATAATACTACTTAAATTGAATATGCATATACCACTCACTCCATAATCTGTAAACTGTATTTGTCCGTATTCCTCTTCATCTGTATGCTCTATAGATACCAAGGCATTACATCTTACTCCGCTTAAATCTTTTATAAATTTATCGTTTGATTTTAAGCTAACAAGAGATGGCATAACTTTATTTATAGTGTGTCCAAATTCTTTTGCCAAATTATAACCATTTCCATCAGAGCCAGTTTTTGGGTAAGCTTTTGAGCCTGTGCTAATTACTAATTTATCACAAATGTATTCTTCGTTATTAGTATATACATAGAATAAATCATTTGCTTTTTTAATCTCTTTTATATAACAATTAGTTATTAATTTTATATTTTTAGTTTCTATTTCTTTTAATAAAGCATTTTTTACTGTAATAGCCTGATTAGAATAAGGATAATAATAGCCATCTTTTATTCTAGGAATTATTCCAATCGATTCAAAAAAATTAAGTGCAAGTAACTCATTAGTATCATTAATAATTAAAGGTAATAATTCTTGATTATTAGAATTATAGAAACGTGTACTAAAAAACTCATTAAAATAATTACATTTTCCATTTCCCGTCATTAAAAGTTTTTTTAAGGGATTATTATTTCTTTCAAGAATTATTACTTCATTATTATTATTTTTTGCATTAATGGCTGCAATAAAACCAGAGATTCCTCCTCCAACTACTATAACTTTTTTCATATCTATTCGTCCTCTACACCAATTACTAGTTGATAAGAAGGATTAGCATCGCAACCTTCTTCTAAAGTACAAGTCTCTATAATTATTATTTTAGAGGTTTCATCAACTATTGCATCCGAATCATATAAAGATTTTTCCTTGAAATCAAGTAAGTGTTCATAATATCCCAAACCAGTATAACCGTTTAAATTAACGTAATCAAAATTCTCTTTTTCAATATAACTTGAAAATATTTTATAGGTTCTTTTACCAGAATTAGTATAAACATTTATATATTGGTGATTTCTAAAAAAACTTTCATCTTTATAATCCAATAATTTTGATAAAGGTAAGGCTTTATCTAGTCTATTATTCCCATATACAATAATTTTTTTATCGTTCAATGATTTATTTCTATAATCTAAGAATGCTGTTCCACTTGAAGATTCTTTTTTTGAAATATCATGATTAAGATAAAAATCATTATTTTCAGTTTGAACAACAGGTACTGTTAAGGCATCTGGTATTTCAAGATACATAACTATTTCGTTATTGTTATATTCTTCTTTAAGTTTATTAATTTTATCAGAGCTTTTTTCATCGTAATCAAATACAGGTTTGCTACTGTCTTCCATCACTTGATACTCATAATGATTATATATTAGATATACGCAAACAAGCATACCAATAATACATAGACATAGTTTTAATACTTTTTTCATATTATCACTCCTACTTAAGTTGCCTTTATTTTAACATATTATGATGCTTTTTTCAATTATTTACTTTAGATTGATTTAAAATTATACCAATAGATATCATAGTAACAAGAAGAGAGCTTCCTCCGTAAGAGATAAATGGAAGTGTTACTCCAGTTACAGGAATTAAACCTATTACTACACTTAAATTAAGTATTGTTTGAAATATAATTTGAAAACCTAAACCAAAAATTACATACTTTTTAAATAAATCATTTTGTTCAAGAGCAAGTTTTATTATTAGATAGCAAAGAATAGAAAACAACGATACTACTATTAATGCTCCGAAGACACCAAACTCTTCGCAAATTATAGAAAAGATAAAGTCTGTTTGAGGTTCAGGTAAGTAAAAATGCTTTTGTCTTGAGTTTAAAAACCCAAAACCAAGAAGGCCACCAGGTCCAATTGCATAAAGACTTTGTATTATTTGAAACCCTGTTCCTAATGGATCAGACCACGGATTTAAAAACGATGTAATTCTATCTAATCTATATGGCGCAATTAGAATAAGAATAATGGCTCCTGCTAGTCCAAGCATACCAAACATATAAAAGTACTTCATATTAACACCAGATACAAATAAAACTGAAATAATAGACATAACAAGAATAACACCTGTACCAAAATCAGGTTGTAGCATTATTAAAAAGAAAGCAAGCCCCATAACAATAAGTGGAGGAATTATTGTTTTAAATTTTTTATAGGCATTTTTATTATCATTTAAATATTTTGAAGCAAATATAATCATAGCAAGTTTCATTGCTTCACTAGGCTGAATTCCAAATGGTCCAATACCAAACCAACTTCTAGATCCATTTCTAACAGAACCAATTCCAGGTATTAAAACAAGTATAAGTAGGATAAAAGAGGCAAAAAGAAAATATTTGGAATTTTTATAAAAAAAGTCATTATCTAGTTTCATGATAAATCTTAGTACAATAAAACCTATTATCACAAATATTGCTTGTTGTTTAACATATTTAAGACTATCCCCAAATTTATAACCAGCCCAAATATAAGATGAAGAAAAAATCATAACAAGTCCAATGAAAATTAATAAACACATTGTAATAAATAATAATAATCTCTTATTTTTAAGCATAGTATCACCTTATTAATGATATGAAAATAATATAAAAAATAGATACTGTTTCAAGAAAAAAAAGCCTTTTGGCTTTAGAATAATTTTAATATATCATTAAAGGTTACATATATCATTAGTAATATTAATAGAATAAACCCTATACTATGGATCGTATTTTCTATTTTTGCATCTACTGGTGATCCTTTTATTTTTTCTATTATTAGAAATAATATTCTACCTCCATCAAATGCTGGGAATGGTAGTAAGTTAATTACTCCAACATTGATACTTAAAAGTGCTGTTAGACTTAAAAGTGCTGCTAAACCAACTTCTTTTGTTTGTCCTACTATGTTAAATATTCCTACTGGTCCACTTAACTGACTTACTTTTACACCACCGGTAAATAAACTACCAAGTACAACAAACATTTGCTTAAATATTGCTTTTTCTTCATTAAATGCATATTTTATTGATGATACAAATCCTTTGTTTATTTCTGGTTTTAATACTACTCCAATTGCATATTTTGTATTTCCTTCAGAATCTGTTTCTTTTTGAGGAGTTAAAGTATATTTTGCTTCTTGACCAGAAGATTTTTTTACTTCAAATGTTACTGGTTTAGATAAATTTTCTATAGTTAGATATAGACTAATGTCTTCTAAATATTTTACTTTGTGATTATTAATTTTCTTTACTATATCTCCTTTTTCGATACCTACTTGCTGTGCAGGATAGCCCTCCGTTACATCGCTAATTATTGGTGTTGTTGATGGTGCACCATAAATAAGGCCTGCTAAAAGAAGAATTAAGAAAGCAAAGATAAAATTATTACCTACTCCCATGAACATTACTAGAAATCTTTGGAAGACTGATTTATCTTGCAAATTATGACCTTTTGTTTTCTTTCTTTCTTCTTCATCAATTTCTTCTCCTGCTAAAGAGACAAAACCTCCGATTGGAATAGCTCTTATAGAATATTGCGTTTTATCTTTAGCAATATGTTTTAATAGTACTGGTCCCATTCCTATAGAAAACTCATATACATGTACTCCAGTAAGTTTTGCAAATAAAAAGTGTCCTCCTTCATGTACCAATACTATTAGTCCCAGAATTATAATAAATAATATTAATGTTAAAATCATGTGTCCTCCTTATAAAATACTTATACACAAAATAAATGCAAGCGCTACAAATATAATGCTATCAAGCCTATCTAAAATCCCTCCATGTCCAGGAATTAAGTTTGAAAAATCTTTTATTTTATAGTGTCTTTTGATGCTTGAGAAAAATAAATCTCCAATTTGACCAATTATTGATAAAAGAAGTGTTATTCCTAATAATAAATATATGTTAATATTTGGATTTATCATATATAAATAAAAGAATGATGGCACTATTGTACCGATAAGAGAACCTCCAACTGCACCTTCCCAAGTCTTTTTTGGTGATATTTTTTCACACATTTTATGTTTTCCTATAAAATAACCTGTAAAATAGGCAAACGTATCTGTAGTTATAGTAATTAATAATAAATATAATAAATAATTAATTGAATTATTACTAATAATGATAAATGAATTATATGCTGCTCCAATAAATAAAGTGCATCCTAAAACATATAATGCATCAGTTATACTATATTTTTCTGTGTCATTAATAAATACTACTGGTGTAAAGTATAATAAAAATATTCCTATCATTATTTTATATATAATTTCATAGTTAGCACTATAAACACTTGTGCCTAGATATACAAATAAAGATACTAATATATAAGATAAAATTCTAATTAGTAATGGGACTTTACTTTTTGTACTTCTTGCTTTTAAAATTTCATACATTGATGCAATAGATAAAACTATTACCATTATTTTAAATGGTAATCCTCCAATAAATAGAATTGGAACTGCTATTAAACACATTACTATAGCGCTTATTATTCTTGTTTTCATTTATATTATCACCACAGTAATAATTATAACCTATATTATATATTTTTGCAAAATAAAAACGTGATTATTTACCACGTCTTATTTTTTTTATTATTTTTTCGCTTTCTTCATCGATTAGTTCATCTAGTATCATTTGAGGACTGTCTACTAATTGTTGATATTTTTTATCAAAAGGCTCTTCAATAAGTGAATCTTTTGGAAGCTTTCCATACTGATTTTTAAATTCTTTGGCTACAGTTTTACCTATAAAATTTACTTTTTTTAGAAGTTTGTAATAAGCATTTTTATTATAATGCCCTTCGCTATATTTAGGTTTTATTATTTCTTCATTTTTTCTACATTCATTTATGACAAGAGTAAGTGCTATTAATCTATACTTTAATAAATCATCATTCATTCTATTTATAAATCTACCACTTTTACTTGTTTTTATTCCTAAATCATTAAGTTCTTCAATTAATTGTTTTTTGTTTTTGCCATACATACCTGAATTTAATCTACTTATAACCTCAATATTAGCATTTCCAAATGGAATTTTAAACTTACTTGTACTTTCCATTATTCTTTTATTAGCATCAGACTCTAAATTTACTAGCATTTCTCTATCTGCTATATCATATCTATTTTTATAAAAAATAATTTGTTTAACAAGTATGTCTTCATCTTCTTTGGTAAAATCTTCTTTTTTTTCTGTTTCATTTTTATTATCTTTGATATTAGTAATATTTTTTACTTTTTTCTTGTCTACTTTTTTTGCAAGATCACAACTAATGCCATCTAATGAATGAAATACTGTTTTTGTTCCTACACCTTCGATTATTCTATCGTTTGTTAAAGTTATTATGTCTTCTAAAATATGAATTCTTCTTTCTTCGTTACATTTAGATATATTTTTTTTAATTCTAGATATTATATAGTTTGCAGACACACCAACAGGATCAAAACTTGCTCTTTGACCAGCATAATAATCTAATATTTCAAACAACATTTCATATAGTCTTTGCTCTTCTTTATTCATTTGCCTGCCTCCTTTATGGCGCATATTATACCATATTTGATGTTTATTGTAAAGTTTTCATATTATATCAAGGCATATATGAGATCTGATAATTTTTTATTTTTGGCTTTATTAATTATGTATAGATACAGTATTTCACTATCGCTTGTTTTAATTTCTTTCTTTTTAAAACTTGTTTTTTTATTATTTAGATAGTTATCTATTTCTTTTATTCTGTTTATGGCTTCTTTATATTCTTCGTTTGCATATATAATACTTGTATTATTTATTAATAATAGTCCTATATCATAATTATTGTCTATAAATATTAACTTATCAATCAACTTTTGATATTTACTAATATTATTTTTTATTTTAAAACCATTTTTAGTAGTGGATAAAGAAACTAAATTATTACTTAAAATACTGTGTTTTTCTCTTAGTTTCTTTGGCACTAAAACTCTGCCAAAATAATCTATAGTAGTTATTTGTTCTATTTTTTCGAAAAATATATATTGATCTTCTTCTTTAATATAAAACTTCGTTCCTTCTTTTATATTTAGCTTGTTTCGCACTTCTTTAGGTACTACTAATCTACCTACTGTATCAATTTTTATTGGAAAATTCTCTATCATAATAATACTCCTTTTGTTAATTATAACATATATGTCGCAATTAAGGGGTAAAAATTATGTTTTATATATTTAATGAGAAAATTGTTATAGGTGATATTTATGGTTCTTACTAGAATTAGAGATTTAAGAGATGAACACGACTTAAATCAGGTAAAAACTGCTAAACTTATGGGAGTATCTAAATCTACATATGCAAGATGGGAAACTGATGAAGCTATTATTCCACTTATACATTTAAATGATTTATGCAACTATTTTAATGTTTCTATGGACTATATAACTGGTTTTTCTAATAAGAAAAATTATGATATTGTTAATAAAAAGCTCAATAAGGCTTTAATTGGTAAAAGACTAAAGGAATTTAGACAAAGTCATAATTTAACTCAAGAAAAACTTGCTAAAGAAATAAATACTTCACATTCTACTATAAGTGGTTATGAACATGGTAAAAATATGATACTTACTGCATTTGCTTATAATATTGCTAAAAGGTATAAAGTATCACTTGATTGGTTATGTGGCAGAATAGATTAATAAAATGAGATTGTCTCATTTTTTTCTTTATATGAAAAAAACTCTTTAATCAAGAGTTATTATCAAAAAATGGTGATCCCTCAGGGGCTCGAACCCTGGACCCACAGATTAAGAGTCTGTTGCTCTACCAACTGAGCTAAGGAACCAGAACAAATTAATTATAACACAAATTAAAAAAAAAGAAAGACTTATTTAACAAAATTTACTTTTTCTTTTTTTTTTATAAATTTTCTCAATAATGTATTTAATTAATAAATCAATACCTAGAACACTATATTCAAACCCATTCGTTTTTCTTCTTTTTATTTTCATACTATCTCCCTTTGTGTGAGGATTATTATAATCAAGATAAATCTTTTTTACCAGAATGGTGATAAAGTGTAAAAAAAGAGTGATTTTTCGCAAATCACTCTTTTATTTTAATTCCTAATTCATCAAGTTGTACTTTATCTACTGTGTTTGGACATTCACTCATTAAATCATTCCCACTTGCTGTTTTTGGAAATGCTATTACATCACGTATGTTGTCAGTACCACTTAGAATCATTATCCATCTTTCAAGGCCGAATGCTATTCCTCCGTGTGGTGGTGTACCATATTTTAAAGCTTCTACAAAGAATCCAAATTTTTCTTTTATTTGTTCTTCGTTAAGTTCTAGTGCTTCAAACATTTTCTTTTGAACTTCACCATCATGTATACGGATTGAACCTCCTCCAGCTTCATAACCATTTATAACTATATCATATGCCTTCGAATAACAATTTGCTTTATCTGTTAAAAGTTTATCGACATCTTCATCTTTAGGCATTGTAAAAGGATGATGTGTTGCTACAAATCTTTGCTCTTCTTCACTGTATTCAAATGCTGGAAAATCGACTACCCAAAGAAGTGCATAACTATCTTTACTATATAGTTCTAGTTCTTTGCCAAGTTTTACTCTTAACGCTCCAAGGGCTGTCTTTACAATACTGTATTTCCCACATCCAAATAATACTAGGTCATTCTTTTCTAAAGTTAGAGTATCTTTTAATTCTTTAATTTCTTTTTCACTTAATCCTTTTGCTAAACTACCTGATACTTCATCTTCTATTTTTAGATATGATATGCCCTTTAACCCATATGTTTTTACAAATTCACTTAATGAATCTAGCATTTTTCTTGAATATTTATTTGCACTATTTTTAACTACTAAGCAGCTTATTTCTTCCTCTTTTTTAAACATTTCAAATTCTGTATTTTTAAATATTGCATTTACATCATTGATTTTCATTTCAAATCTTAAATCTGGTTTATCTGACCCATAATCTTTTATGGCATCATCATATTTCATTTTCATAATTGGTAATTTTATATCTATGCCTTTTATTTCTTTAAAAATATGTGCTATTAAACCTTCCGTTACGTTCATTACATCTTCTTCATCAACAAAACTCATTTCCATATCAAGTTGAGTAAATTCTGGTTGTCTATCAGCTCTTAAATCTTCGTCTCTGAAGCATCTTGCTATTTGATAATATCTTTCTAATCCCCCGATCATTGATAATTGTTTGAACAATTGTGGTGATTGAGGAAGAGCATAAAAACTTCCCTTACTCATACGTGATGGTACTAGAAAGTCTCTAGCTCCTTCTGGAGTTGATTTACAAAGAATTGGGGTTTCAATTTCTATAAAATTTTGTTTTTCTAAATAGTTTCTAATAACTGAACATACTCTACTTCTTAGCATTAGTTTTTCTTTTATAGCATTTCTTCTTAAATCTAAATATCTATACTTTAATCTAGTATCTTCTAGTGCTGTTGTATCATCATCAATAGTAAATGGTATGTCTAAACTTGTATTTAGTAGTTCAAGATTTTCTATTTCTATTTCTATTTCACCTGTTGCCAAGTTTTTATTTTTGCTTTCTCTTTCCACTATTTTACCAGTTGCTTTTATTACATATTCATTTTTTAGAGATTCCGCTAGACTGTAGAACTCATTTTCTGGTCTTATTACAAGTTGAACTATTCCACTTCTATCACGCAAATCAATAAATATTAATCCTCCAAGATTTCTTTTTTTAGCAACCCATCCATATACTTCTACTTCTGCCCCTACATCTTTCATGTTTAGACTTGCATTAAATATTTTTTTCATAAAATCATCTCCTTTTAAAATAAAAACAGTTATCTCCCTACAGGGACGAATAACTGTTAAATCCGCGGTACCACCCAAATTATTACATATATGTAATCGCTTTAATATATAACGGTATATAGCCGGCTTGGTCTACTTTATTCTTCAAGCACTCCTGGGGTCTTTCATATTAAATAGCATATTAGTTTTCACCAATCACTAACTCTCTAAAAAGTATTTAATACTACTCTTCCAATCAACGTTTATATGTATATTATATTTATAACCTTTATATTTGTCAAGTGTTATAAACTTATTATTGTACTTACTAAAATGATTACAAAAGAAATTAATCCAAAGAAGGCAGCAAAGACATTTTTATATAATACGCCTTTTTCTTTAATAATTTTTATTATACTTTTTATTACAAAATATAATAAGTGAATAAGAAATAATATTATTAATACTAAATATATTATTTTAATTATATTTAGTTTTATAAAAAGATTAATGCCTGTAAATATAATTAATAGAATACATAAAACTGTAACTAGAACTTTTAAAAAATTATACTGATTTTCGTATACATAGACTTCATGTATATATAATACAATAAACTCTATACATGTTATGATTGTAACAATTGATGAAATAACTAAGCTTGTTTTTGGATGATTATTAAAAGCCATATAATATAAATATAAAATACAAAGCGGTATTATGATTGTTTCAAGTATTATCTTTTTATTATTTTGTTTAACTTTATTCTTCATTAAAACACTCCTTAAACTCGTTAAATATTCCATAATCTGGATAAATAGTATAACTCATTAATTCTTTCTTTACTGGATGGATAAATTCTAATTTATAACAGAAAAGTGCAAGTTGTTTTTTATTTTCTTCTCCATATCTTTGATCTCCATATAAAGGGAAGCCACGTGAAGAAAATTGTACTCTTATTTGATGATGTCTTCCTGTTATCAAATCTATTTTTATCAAAGATAGGTTGTCTTTTTCTTTGATTAGTTTATAGTTTAGTTCTGCATATTTACCATTTTCTTTATCGGTAACTATAGTATTACCATTATCTTCTCTTTTTAGATAATCAATTAAAGTTCCTTCTTTTTCTTTAAGATTTGGTATGACTGCTAAGTAAGATTTATTCATTTGATGATTCTGTATTTGTTTTGATAATCTACTAGCAGCTTTACTAGTTCTTGCAAATACCATTATTCCACTTGTTGGACGGTCTAATCTATGAACTAGTCCTATATATACATTACCAGGCTTTTTATATTTTTCTTTAACATATTTTTTTACTATAGATAACATATCTATATCTTCGGTATTATCACTTTGAGATAATATATTACATGGTTTTAATACTACTATAATATGATTATCTTCATATAAAACTCTTAATTTATCCTTCATAACGTCCATATACTCCGCATGGTAATATTAATCCGTTTTTTGCTTTAATACCTAGTTCACCAGAGGTAATTGTACCGGTTTTTTTACTAAAGAATATTCTTAAAAGATTTTCTATTACTACTGGCGATAGTCCTGCAGTATAGGAATTTATTATAAAGAATAAAGGCTTTTCTACAAGAATCTCTGTGCATAGTTCTACCAAATTATATAAATCTTTTTCTATATCCCAAATTTCGTTTTTAGCTCCTCTTCCATATGAAGGTGGATCCATTATAATAGCGTCATACTTATTGCCTCTACGAATTTCTCTTTTAACGAATTTTACAACGTCATCTACTAAAAAACGAATTGGCTTATCTTCTAAATTAGAACTTTTTACATTTTCTTTTGCCCATTCTATCATTCCTTTTGATGAATCAACATGCACTACTTCTGCGCCTTTTGAAAGGCAAGCAACTGAAGCACATCCAGTATAGGCAAAAAGATTTAAAACTTTTACTTTTTCTCCTCTTTTTGTTTTTTCTTCAATTTTATTCATCATAAAGTCCCAGTTAACACTTTGTTCTGGAAATATTCCAGTATGTTTAAATCCCATAAGCTTTACATTAAAAGTTAAATTTTTATAATTAACTGTCCATCTATCTGGAAGAGGTTTTAGTCTTTCCCAATAACCTCCACCTTTATTACTTCTGTGATAATGAGCATGAACTAATTCTTTATCAATACTATCTTTCCATATAATCTCAGGATCTGGTCTTAAAAGAAAATAATCTCCCCAACGTTCTAGTTTTTCTCCTTCATTCATAGAAATAATTTCATAATCATTAAAATCTTTTACTAATAACATATAATCACCTAACTTATATAAATCAACAATAATATATAATAAAACTTAAAAAAAATCAATATTTGAAAATGGTAAAGGATACTTATTTATATAAATTACTTCAATTTATTATGTTTTTATAACTCATTTATTAATTCTTTGTGTTTCTACTATTTTTAATATTTTATCCAAATATAATTTTTCTCTTATTTCATTGATACCAAAACATTTTTTACCTACATCTTTTAAAGATGATCCGCATAAGTATAAATAATATCTATCTATAATAATAAATCTATCGTGAAACGAGTCATTATTTATAAATGTTATGTTTTTATATTGACTTTCATATTTTTCTTTTAGTTTTTTATCTATATTACTAGATACTATTACTATTCTTTTGCTAATACTTTTTAATATATCTAGTAACTCTTTTCCAGCATAGTTATCAATTATAATTATCTCATCTCTCGCACTATTTAGAATATCTAATACGACGGAATATGCATCATAAAAGTCTCCTTGAAAGAATATATAATTTTTCACAATATCTTTTGGATCAAATTTATCGAATAATTCATTTATTCTTTTTGTGTTATTATCTACTTTTTCTTCAAGCAGTAAGAATCTTCTAGGTAAGGCGTCCATATTGTAATTAATATAGTGCCTCATTTTTACAAATGTATCCATTATTGCTATTGATACTTTTGTAGCAACTTTAGATTTTAACACTGTTGCAAGCATATAGACTCCTTGCTCTGTAAATACTCTTGGATTGGCCCTAGACATACTACTTATATTTGCGGTCGAAAATTTCGACCACAAATTCTCTTTTTCTAGATTAGTCAGTGTGAAACTAAATCTCTCTGGAAATTTTTCAGGATTATTTTTTACAGCTTCATTAATCCTTTTTGTTTCTACTTGATATAATTTTGCAAGATCAGTATCCAGCATTACTTCTACTCCCCTTATCCTGTATATTATATCCTCAATTTCGATGTTTTCTTTTTTCATTATTTCATTCATTATAAAACCTCCTTTTAAAATAATAAAAAAGGTATACTTCTCTTTTCTAAGAAATATACCCGCATCATGCATATTTATTTCTTGTCCTAAATAAATACACCCTATCGTTTAAGTTGTCATATTAACGCTTGGCAAGTTAATTAATACATATTTATTATAGCAATGATAAAAAATAAATTCAATAAATTCAATAAATTTAAATAAAAAGAGTAACTAATCTTTTATGACTATTGTTACTCTAAAATCGCTTTAATTCTTCTTACTCCTGCAGAAGAAGCTTCTTCTTTTTTTATTTTGAAATGTCCTAAAACATTAGTATGCTCAACATGTGGTCCTCCGCATATTTCTTTAGAAAAATCTCCGATAGAATAGACTTTTACTTCGTCTTCATATCTATCCATAAACATACCTTCTGCTCCAGCTTTTATTGCATCATCTTTACTCATTATTTCATAACTTACTGGTAAATCTTCTTTTATTTTTTCATTAACTAGGTCTTCAACTTTTTGAAGGTCTTCTTTTGATACTTTTTCTGGATTTGAAAAGTCAAATCTTAAACGTTCTGCAGTTATATTTGAACCTTTTTGATGAACGTGACTTCCTAAAACTTCTTTAAGCGCTGCATTAAGTAAGTGCGTTGCAGTATGATATTTAGTTTCTATTTCAGAGTTACCTGCCATACCACCTTTAAATTTACCTTGTGATGCTGTTCTTGATAATTCTTGATGGGCTTTAAATTTTTCTTTAAATCCTTCAGTATCTACAGAAAGTCCTTTTTCACCTGCAAGTTCTACAGTAAGTTCAATTGGAAAACCATATGTATCATATAGTTTAAAAGCGATGTCTTTATTGATTATATTATTTTCTATTTTCTTTATTTCTTTTTCAAATTCTTTTAAACCTTTTTCAAGTGTTCTATTAAATTTTATTTTTTCATCTTTTAGAACATTTATTACTACTTCTTTATTTCTTTCAAGTTCAGAATAATATTTTTTGTATTCTTCAATAAAAATCAAAGCTAATTCTTCATCCCAATTACTATTTATGTCTATATTTAAATGTTTGGCATGTCTTATTGCTCTTCTTATTAATCTTCTTAAAATATATCCTTGATCTGTATTCGAGGGTTTTATTCCAGCATCATCACTTGAAATAAATACTGCCGTTCTAATATGATCTAGTATTATTCTCATAGATTTTTCATTACCTTCGTATGGTAAGTTTGCTATTTCTATTAACTTATTTCTAGCATTATCCCAAATACTAGTCATATAGTTATCATCTTTATTTTCTAGGACTGCTACTACTCTTTCGTATCCCATTCCAGTATCAACATTTTTTTTAGGAAGTTCTGTAAACGTGCCATCTTCATGTTTATAGTGATCCATAAATACATCATTCCATATTTCTACCCATCTATCGTCTTCAGGGTCGTATTTTTCTGGAATAGGATCATCACTTCTAAAGTAAAACATTTCTGTATCTGTTCCGCATGGTCCTGTTTCTCCTGCTATCCAGAAGTTATCTTCTTTTCCTAAAAAAGCAATTCTGTCTTCTTTAATTCCTAAGCTTTTCCATATACTTAAAGATTCTTCGTCACGTGGCAAGTCTTCATCACCTTTGAAAACTGTGACAGCTAAGCGTTCTACTGGTATGTTTAATACTTGTGTTAGAAATTCAAAACTCCAAGAAATTGTTTCTTTTTTAAAGTAATCACCAAGTGACCAGTTACCTAGCATTTCAAAAAATGTATGATGTGTTTTATCTCCAACTTCATCTAAGTCATTTGTCCTTATACATTTTTGATAATCTACAAGTCTTGTTCCAGCAGGATGAACTTCTCCCATTAAATAAGGAATAAGTGGTTGCATTCCTGCAGTATTAAATAGGACACTAGGATCATTTTCAGGTACTACTGGAGCACTTTCTATCTTTTTATGTCCTTTACTTTCAAAAAAGCTTATATATTTATCTTTTAAATCTTTTGCATTATTCATTTACTTCACCTATTTTCTTTAAAAGGGCTTTGGCTTTACTTTCAAGTTCTTCCAAAGTGCCATTGTTGTCTATAAAATAATCATAATCTGTATAATTATCAAGAGCTGTTTCTGATACTTCTTTTTTTTGACTTTCTGTTAGTTCATTACTATCTCTTTGCACCTTAATAGTGACTACATTATTGTATTTTTCTTTTACTTTTTCTATTTCAATTGGAAACCTCACATCTGATACTATAAATGTATCATAAAAATATGATAAAACTTCAATGTCTTCGACTAATCTATTGATGTGAAAATTTGGATCTATTTTATTTCTTATAATTTCAGTTCCAAGTTTATTAAATAGATCTCTTGGTTTAGTTTCATCTTTCCCATCCCATCCAAAGTATTTCATGGCATAATACTTTATATATTGTGAAATTTGGATGCGGCACACTTTTTTATTTTCTATACCTTTAATTAAATAATCTGCCAAAGTATCTTTTCCACTTCTTGCTTTACCACAAATCATGATAATTTGCATTAATCTTCATCTCCCTTGATGTCAGCATTAACAAGTTTTTCTTTTAGTTTATATCTATCGTTTAAAAATAAGATTATTACTTTAAAACATGCAATAATTGGGGTTGCTAAAATCATTCCTAAAACTCCAAAGAAGTAGCCAAATATTAATAATCCAATCATAATGGTTACAGGATGAAGTTTCATTGTTTTTCCCATAATAAGTGGTTGTAGTATTATACCATCTATTTGTTGAGAGACAAATGCTATAACTATAGCTAAAATACCAGTAAGTGGAGATACTGTAAATCCTACGATTGTTGCTGTACCTCCTCCAATCCATGGCCCAATGTATGGAATAATATTAGTTATACCACAGATTAAACCAAATAACATCGGAGATGGAAGTCCTATGATTGCAAAAAATGTACTTGTTATAATTGCTACAATTAAAGCAATTAGAAGCGTTCCTTGAACAAAATCTTTACATGTTCCATCTAAATCATGGGCAAGTTTTCTGACAGTATTTCTATATTTTTTTGGTGTAAAGTCAAAAATCTTTTTCATTCCATCAAAATCAATTAATAAATAGAATCCTACGATGAAACTAAGTAGTAATGTTCCTACACTAGATACAATGGAACTAACTCCATTAATAATTTTAGTAGGAAGCGATGTTGTAAGATCAGTACCAAATGTTTGTAAAGATCCATAAACTTTTGATTCTACTGTACTAAAGTCAAACCCTGTAGAACTTAGCTTTTCAAATAAGTCTTGTGAGACAGTACTAAAATGTGTAAACAATGATGGAACAATTTCTACAAATTCATATATTTGCTTATAAAGCATTGGTATCATAAATTTAATAACTAAAAATACTAATACTAAGAACATGGCAAATACAAAGATAGATGCTAAAGATCTATTAACATTTTTCTTAGTAAAGAATGTTACTAATGGATTTAAAAGCCACGCTACAACAAATCCTATAAAAAGCGGTGCCATAACTGATAAAACTGCTAATATTGTTTTACCAATATGGAGTCTTGTGAATAGCACAATACCAAGTAACACTGATAAAAGTATAATTGCTATAAATAATACTTTTAATATTTTTTTACTTAGTAGTATTACGTTATTTAAGTTTTCGATATCAATTGTTTCTTTTTTTCTTTTTATCATAAAAATCACCACCTAAATTATACCAAAAAAAAATATAAAAAAAAACCCTAAACTAGGATTTTTATTAAGACATACTAGACATAAAGTTTTCATCTGCTTCTAGCATCTTCATGGCTTTATCTTTTATATCTTTTTTCTTATCTTTTGGAAGTCCCATATAATAAGATGCTCCCATGATCATTCCTGCCCCCATTACCATCATTGCAGTTTTTCCTACTTTATTCATTTTATTCACCTCTATAAGTAGTATGAACTTATTTTAAATATTAATACCATTAGTTAAAAAACTTTTTAGAAGAGTTTTTCTATTTTCGTCTCTATCAGTAAAAACTCCTTTTTTTAAAGCTTCCTCTTCTCCAAGAATAATAAGTCTTTTTTTAGCACGAGTAACTGCAGTATAAATAATTTTTCTATATAGCATATAGTTATAACTTTTTAAAACCGGAAGTATTACAATATCAAATTCAGATCCTTGCGCTTTATGAATGCTTATTACATAACCTAAACGTATTTCATCAAAATTTGATGATTCATATTTTGAAATGTTTCCGTCAAAATCGCAAGTTATTTCTTTTTTACCTCTTCCTGTTACTCTAATTATCCTTCCGATATCGCCATTAAAGACATTATCATCTAAGTTATTGACTAGTCCTATTACTTTATCATTTTCTCTAAATGTAAAATCATTAAATTTTAATTCTGATTTTAAATGATTATTATTTAATATACTTTGTGCATAATTATTAAGACTATCTATACCATTTTCTCCTTTATACATTGGTGCAAGAATCTGAATATCATAGATAGATAAATCTTTATATGTATTTAGAAAATCACCTAACACTTGCTTTAGATTGTTTTCTGCACATGGCACAAATGTTAAATCGTCACTTTCATTAAATAGATCAGGAGAATAGTTTCCTTTTATAATATCACGGGCAAAAAAGTTAATATTTGAAAAAGCATCTTGTCTATAAAGTTTTTCTAAGTATGTAACTACTACACTTTCGCTTTCTATTATATCTTTTAGAACTTGTCCTGCTCCAACAGATGGAAGCTGGTTATAATCTCCAATCATGACTATTTTGCAATTCTCTTTTAATCCTAAAAATAAGTTATATAAAAGATTCTCATCTACCATACTAGCTTCATCTATAATAACTATTTTAGCGTTTGATTTATTTTCTTCATTTATATAAAAAGTATTACTTTCCTTTTGCCATTTTAAAAATCTATGGATAGTATAACTTGGAAGACCTGACTGATCACTCATTCTTTTACTTGCCCTTCCTGTTGGTGCAAGAAGGACTAAGTCTTCTATAAGTTCTCTGTTTGTTAGTTTATTGATCTTTTTGTATAGCTTTGTTATTGCTTTTATAATAGTGGTTTTTCCTGTTCCTGGACCCCCGGTAATTACTGAAAAATTATAATTTAGTGCACTAGTAATAGCTTTTCTTTGTTCATCGTTAAACTTATATCCTATTTCGTTTTCTAAAGATAAAAGTTCTTCACTATAGTCTCTTTCTATGTTATCTTTTGTAAGATCTAGTACTCTTTTGGCAATATAAATACTGGCATTATAAACATCTGTTAATATACATTTGTCATCATCTATTATTATTTTTCCGCTAGTTACTAAATATGCAATACCTTCATTAATAGTTTCTCTTGAAACTTCTAAAAACTTACAGGTAGCACGCAATACCTCATCATAAGAAAAATATGTATTTCCTGTTTTAAAACTTAGATTTTCTAATACATAAACTATACCGAATGATACTCTATTAATATTATCATTTTGTATATTTAAATTACTTTTTAATTTATCAATACTAGGAAATGTTATCTCCGGAATATCATCTATTATATTATAAGGATGTTTTATCATATAATCTGTATCAGTTTGATAAAACTTTTCTATTTTAACAGCATTTTTAACTGAAAATCCAATTTTTGTTAATTTTAGCATCATGTCATAACTTGAACTGTATTCTAAGAGTGCATTATAAATAGTGTTCCTTTGTTTTCGTGTTAGTCCTTGCACTTCGTTTAAAGCTTCTTCATTTTCTAGAATAATACTAAGACAATCATTTCCTAGTGTATCAACAATTAGTTTAGCTTTCGCCTCTCCAATTCCTTTAAAAAGTTCACTTGATAAGAATGATACAATATTATCTTTATCATCTGGAAAAATTACTTCATAATTTGTTACGTTAAACTGTTTTCCATATTTGTCATGTATAATAAAGTCACCTTCAAATTTATAAAGATCTAATTCGTTTAATTCTGGAAAGAATCCTGTAAAAGTTACGGTTTTAGTATCAATTTCAGCATTACTTTCTTTCACATGAAAAATACCTACTGTATAACCACTTTCCGAACGAAAAATATATTTTCTAAAATTACCTTTAATATAGTTCATAGCATCCTCCAGTATTTCAATATTATTATACAAACAAGCGTTTGTCAATGATTAAAAAGAAAAAAGATATAAATTATATCTTTACTTTCTTATTCTTTTCTTAGTGCCAAGAGCATAGCAATAAACGCCATCTTTTCTTTCAAAGTCATAGTTATAATCACCATATAAACTGTCTCTTAGTCTTTTTAACTCTCCAACTTTTTTTGATTTGTTTCTATCATCTATAAATCCAAAAACACCCGCGATTATATTATAATTACCTGAATTGTGTAATAGTTCTAGTTTTTTAAAATCGCCAAACTCATATGGGTTTTGTGTCATAAATGTAGCATATGAATCACTTGGAAAACACAATTTTTCCATAAAATAATCTAATATTATTGGCTTTCCCTTGTTAACTACTAGGTTTCCTTTGATTACTCTTTTTTCTCCAATATCATTTAAACCATTTTCGTATAAAGTAATTAAATGTGTATCAAATGGCTTTACTGTAGTATCAAAAAATGATTTAGATATTTCTGCACAGTTATTTTCTTTAAAATCGAAGCCCATTTCCTCTAAAAAATCAATATAATACTTGCTAATTTCTTGCATTTGTTTGAGCCATATGTAAAATTCTTGATAAAAGTTTTCGTCAAGACAAATAGACTCTTCATCTTTGGTATCTAAGAATTGTTTTAACAAAAAATTATTACTACTTTTCATATTCTATAAATATTTATTATTTAGACTTAACTTTATTTTTTGATGCAAGAATGTAATAATAGGCTCCATCGCAAGTCTCATATTCGCTTATATAGTTCCCTACCAACTTATCTTTAATATCATTTAAGCGATTTATCTTTTTTTCTAAATCATTGTCATGAGTACTACCATAAACTCCTAGAATTACGTTGGCACTTCCATTATTGTGTATATCTTCTATACCACTGATACTATTAAATGAGTATGGGTTATGAATTAGATAAGTATCTACTACATTATTAGTAATTACTTTTAATTCGTGGTTTAGAAAAAGGTACGCATTACCTTCAAATATTCTTAAATTACCAGTGATAAATCTATTTTTATCTACTCCAGTAATCTCATTAGTATTTAAACTTAATATCTTAGTATCAAATGGTTTAACTAATGTGTCATGCTCACCTTTTCCTACTTCGGCGCAGTTGCTGTTTTTATAATCTAAATCAAGGAATTTCAAATAATCAAGAAACTCATTCCCTATTACTTTCTTTTGATTTAACCAGTTATTAAAACCAATTGAAAAAGATTTAGAATAAATATCAGCCTTTTTAATACCTTTAGCATGTTTATATTGTTCAATTAAATAATCAAAATTATTTTTCATATGTATTCTCCTTTCAAGCATTAAATATGGTAGCATAGTTTACTTACTATGTCAAAAGATTTTTACAAATAAAAAATGGTATGTTATAATCAGTCTAGGTGATAATGGGTGAAAAAAGATTCATTTTTAAAAGGAACTATTGTTGCATCAATTGCAATTATAATATCAAAAATTCTAGGAGTTCTATACGTAATACCGTTTTATAAAATAATTGGTGAAAACGGAGGAGTTCTATACTCTTATGCTTATAATATTTATAATTTGTTTTTAAATATTTCAACAGCAGGAATTCCTATTGCTTTAAGTTTGATAATAAGCGAATATATAGCTCTTGGTATGTTTGATGCTAAAGAGCGAACTTTTAAAACAGGTAAAAAAATAATACTTTCTTTTTCTATAATATCATTTTTAGTATTATTTATCTTTTCTGATTATATTGCGATGTTTATGGTTAGAGGGGTTGAAGGTACTAATCCTATAAAAGATATTAGTTTAGTTATTAAAGCGATTTCTATCTCTTTAATAATTACTCCCTATATCAGTGTGTTACGTGGTTACCTTCAAGGTCATAAATTTATTTCTCCAGGATCAATTAGTCAAGTATGGGAACAGTTAATAAGAATCGCGGTTATTTTAGTAGGATCATACTTAGCAATTGATGTATTTAATACTAGTGTTCCTATTGGAGTATCTGTTGCTCTTACTGGAGCTTTCTTCGGAGCTTTGGGAGCTTATCTATATTTAAAATATAAGATTAATAAGAATAAAGAATTATTTGAAACTAAAAAAGATAAAGATAATATTTCTAATAAAGAAATAACTAAAAGAATAATTTATTATTGTATGCCACTTATAATAATATCTATAACTAATGATCTATATAATATAGTAGATATGAAACTAATAATAAAGGGCCTATATCTAATTGGAATGAACGGTAATACTTCTGAACTGATTGCTAGTATAATTTGTACTTGGTCTCCTAAAATATGTATGATAATATCTGCAATTTCTATGGGACTTGCTACTAGTTTAATTCCTCATTTAATAGAAAGCTTTACAAAAAAGGATTACAAAAGTTCAAATGAAATATTTAATCAAGCAATAAATACTATGCTTGTAATAGCACTTCCTTTAACTATTGGAATTATGATACTCTCAAAAGAAACATATTATTTATTCTATGGAGCTAGTACATATGGAGCCAATATTTTAATGATGGCTGCGGTGGTTAGTTTATGGGTTGGTGTTTTAGTGGTTATGAATACCGCTATTGAGGGATTTAAAAAGTTTAAGTTAGTTATAATAAGTACTTTAATTGGACTTGTTACAAATACAATACTTGATATTCCTTTGATACTGTTATTTAATAAAACCGGAATAAGACCATATTATGGTACTATGGTTGCAACTATAATTGGTGCAACTGTCTCAGCATTAATTGTTCTAGGATATTTAAAAGATCATCTTGGATTTAATTATAAAAGTATAGGAAAAAATATAGAAAAAATGATTATACCATTACTTACAATGGGAATAGTGGTCTATTTATTAAGCTATTTAATTGGTTATAAAGATAGTAGAATATTTATCCTTATTAAATCTACTTTACTTGGAATAATTGGAGCTTTGATATATTTTGGAATAATGTATAAGAATAATGGTTTAAACCTAGTGTTTGGAAAGTCTCAAGTTGATGCAATACTTAAAAAAATTCATTTAAAAAAATAGATAAGTTTTTTATCTATTTTTTAGTTTCTGATACTATGTTTACCTTGATATAAGGTTATTAAATAGTCATATATTTGTTCATTTATTTTTTTATTAATTTTTTCAGCAATTCTATTTTTATCATCTCTTGTATAGGCCATAAGCATATCATTTTCCATGATTAGACACTTGTCACATTCAGTGTTAAGTTTATCAAAAGTATCTTTATCATACTCTTTCTTAAATGTATCAATATCTCCTTGCAACTCATGGCTATTGATGTTGCTTTTAAATTTGTATCTATCTTTTAAAATCATAGCAATAGTATATACTGTTTCGTAATCATAGCATTTATATTCATTGTGATAAACATTAGATACAATTTTTTCTGTGTCTAATAAAGTGAATCCTTCTTCTAAAGATTTACCATAATCTTCGATAAGATCTAAGGTTATATTACCATTATCGTACACTATTTTTCTTTTTTCATAAGAAAGACCGCTTCTTATAGTTAAAACATTTTCGTTTATAGTAAACTCGTTATCATAACTTTTTACTAAATGACATAATGCATGAGTTAGGATCTCTATTCCTTTTAAAGAGTCATAATTAAAAGTATGACTAGTAGTAATAACTCTATCTATTTTTGTTATTTCATAAGAGTTTAATTCTTCGTTATAAACTATTTCTATATTTGGAATATAAGTACTCTCTGCCCTTTTTATATCTATATCGGATACTGAAGATGTTCCTACTAGTTTAGTTAGTTTTCTTTCATTTAATACTTTTGAAATAGTTTGGTGAGAATTACACGGTACGATTTCACAATTAAAAATGGCACTTAATATAATGTTCCTATATTCTTCTCCATAATAATTAATCATACTGGGGATTATTAAAGAAAGAGCTTTTATTGTTTTTTCGTCATAACTATATTTTTCCTTTAATTTATTTAAAAAGGTTTTTTCCAACATTTAAACCACCCTATCTTTAGGTTAATTATACTACTTTTTTTGAATTTATAAAATAAGTATGTTCAAATTTATAAAATTTTGATATAATTACATAGACATAATAAGGAGTTGTATATGAAAAAACTGAGCGTATTATTAATTATTCTTTTTTTATTTATAACTATACCTGTTAAGGCTGATGGGGTTGATATAGAATCAAATAATGCAGTATTATATAATCTTAATGATAATACTATTGTTTATGAAAAGAACAAGGATAAAAAAGTTAGTATTGCATCACTTACTAAACTAATGACAGCCTTAGTAGCTATAGAAAAGATTGATGATTTAAATCAAAAGATAAGACTTGAAAAAAGTGATTATGATAAATTGCTAAAACAAGATGCCTCAAGATCATCTTTAAAGAAAGATAAAGAATATACATACATGGACTTACTATACGGCTTAATTCTTGAAAGTGGTGCAGATTGTGCTAATGCTTTAGCAAGACTTACATATAAAAATGAAAATGATTTTGTAAAAGCAATGAATAAAAAAGCTAAAGAGATTGGTATGAACAACACTAGTTTTGCTAATCCTATAGGACTTGATGATAAGAATAATTATTCTACTATGGAAGATGTATCTATTCTTTTAAGAGAAGATTTGAAAAACGATACATTAAGACAAATTATTACTACACTAAATTATAAGTTAACAGATGGTACTGAAATAAATCATACTATATATGACTATATGAAACATTTTAAAATCGATATGCCTTATATGGAAGGTGGTAAAACTGGTTATGAAATAGAATCTGGTTATGCACTTGCTAGTATTGCTAATAAAAATGGAACTACTTTAATGCTTATTACCTCAAAAGTAGATAAGATTCCAGGGCATGTCAAAGATGCTAAAAAAATATATGATTACTATTTTAATAATTATAGTTATTCTCCTGTTATAAAAGAAGGAGAAACATTAGTAACACTTAATGCTAAGTATTTAAGTAAAAATAAGATAGAAATTAAATCAGATGAAGATATTTTATATTATTTAAAGAATGATTATGATAAGAGTGATATAAAAACTGAATATAAAGGAACTAAGACTATTACTTTAAATAATAAATATAACCAAAAACTTGGAAAACTAAATATTTATTACAAGGATAAACTAATAAAGACTTATCCTGTAGTTTTAAATCAAAGAATATACCCTAACCCATTTATAATATTGGGAGCAATTATAACTTATGCTTTGATAATATTAAGTACATTTGTTATTATAAGAAAAATAAAAAGAAGCAAAACAATGGTATAAAAAGTGTAAAAGCACTTTTTTTAATTTACAAAACAATCTTTAAACGCAATTAATGTGCATTTTTCCTTATATGTTTTTACTAATAAAGTCTTTTGTTATATACTGATATTACGCACTTTTTTGGGAGGCTAATATGGTAAACTTTATAGTGTATGAAAAAGGGGCTAAATTAAAAAATTATTATGAAATGATTATTTTAAATTTTATAGGTATTAGAGAGGAAAAATTTAAAATATTTAACTATGATGAATACAATAGTAAAAATCAAAATAGAAATATTTATATTTTAAGTACTGAAAATATAAAAGAAGCACTTGATATAGCAAAAAACATTAGAAAACACGATGATTGGGTTAGTCAGATAATAATTATTACCAATCTTAAAAACGCAAATAAAAACTGTCTAATTAATAAATTATTAGTATTAGATTATATTGATATAAATAGTAATGTAAAGGATAAGTTAAAAGAAGCATTGTACTTAGCTTATAATATTTTTAATAAGAAGAAAACATTAAATTTTATTATAAATGGTGAAATAAGCAAAATACCATATGGCGATATTTTATATATAGAAAAAAGCAATAATCAAAACTATTGTACTATCCATACTGTAGAAGAAGAATATATTATAAAAGAAACTATCAATAATCTAGAGGAACAACTAGATTCTGCTTATTTTTTAAAAACTCATAGAAGTTGTATAGTTAATTTATATAATATTAAGTATTACAATTGTTCAAGTAATATTATATTTTTTAATAAAGGTAGCAATAAAAAAACAGATTTAGTAGCAAGAGAAAAAAGAAAGATATTTAAAGAAAAACTAATTGAAGAAAAAATAACTTAATAGTAAATAATATTTACTATTTTTTAAATAAGATAAAAAGAAGTTTATCATAGCAGATAAACTTCATAAATATTAGTTTTTCGGCGCCTACATTGCATTCGGCGCATATTCGCCTTACGGCTTCAATATCTTTTGCTAATCGCAAAAGATGATTTTTGATTACTAGATAACGCTGGGGCAAAAAGAGGGC
>CADBUX010000008.1 GCA_902797995.1 uncultured Erysipelotrichaceae bacterium
TGGATTATATATTATCAAAAAGAATATAAAAAATACAAATTAATTACATAACTTGTATTTTCTCTTAAAATTTTCCAACATTTACTTTACTTCACCAATCTTTTATATCTTTAATAGCAGAGACGGCCGCTAAAGCTCCATCTGATACTGATGTTACTATTTGGAAAGCTTCTTTTTTTACTATGTCTCCCGCTGCATAGATGCCATTTATTTTAGTTCTATATTCATTATCTACAATTACATATCCGTTTTCATCTAAAATATCTAAGTCTTTTAAGAATTCTGTTGCTGGTTCATAACCAATAAAGATGAAACATGCTTTAGTTTCTAATTCTACTTTTTTACCATTTTCATTTAATGTAAGTGAATGAAGTATTCCATCTTCTCCATTAAACTCTTCAATGGTTGAATTATACACTGTTTTGATATTTTTCGTGTTTTCGATTCTTTCTATTAAGACACTGTCACCTTTTAATTTTTCACTTCTACAGATAATAGTGACGCTTTTACAAATCTTTGATAAATATAGGGATTCTTCAAGAGCACTGTTGCCTGATCCGACGATTGATACATCTTGTCCTTTATATAGGTTCCCATCACATAAAGAACAATAACTTATTCCTTTTCCTTCAAGACTATCAAAGTTTTCGCTTGTTAGTTTCTTTGGTTTCCTTCCAAGTGCTAAAATAATAGCTTTTGTTTTTATTTTCTTACCATTTTTTAGCGTTATTACCTTATCATTTTTGTTTACTTTGATATTTGTGACTTCTGAAAATAATTGTTTTACTTCTAAGCTATTTAGTTGGCTATAAAACTTTTCTACAAGTTCTGGGCCTGATATTTTTGTATATCCTGGATAGTTTTCAACAACTGATGTTTTATTAACTTGACCTCCAGGCATTTCTTTTTCAATGATTGCACAGTTTAAATTACTGCGAGAGGCATAGATAGCCGCTGCAATACCTGCTGGTCCCGCTCCAATTATTACTACATCAAAACTTTCTTGCATAAAATTCCATCCTTTCTTTTAACTTATTTATTCTTGTTTGTTTTTTCTTTCTAAATAACAAGTATAATCCTAATATGAATAATAGTACTGAGATTGCTTGGGCTACTTTTATGTGTCCTAGCATAAGAGAATCTGTTCTTAAACTTTCAATAAAGAATCTTGCCACACTATACCATATAAAATAGATTCCTGTAAGCCCTCCTCTTCTTAATTTTACCTTTTTCTTTAATGTTATTAAAATGATAAAACCTAATAAACACCATACACTTTCATAAAAGAAGGTTGGATGATAATATACTCCATCAATATTCATTCCATTTATTACGAATTTTGGTATGGGTAGTTTTTCCAGAACTTCTCTTGCTACTTGTGGTCCATGAGCTTCACTATTAAAAAAGTTTCCCCATCTTCCTATAGCTTGTCCTAAAATAAGAGATGGTGCTAAAAGGTCTGCTAATCTTAAAAAACTTTTTTTGTATTTTAGGCAATGATAAAGAAGGCAAATAGATCCTCCAATTATACCACCATGGATTGCTAAGCCTCCATTCCATACTGCTATTATTTCTAATGGATTTTTTAAATAATATCCTAAATTGAATATTACATAATATAATCGCGCTCCAATAATAGCAAATATTATGGTATAAAATATCAGATTTGTTAAGAATTCTTCTTTATATCCTTCTTTTTTTGCAGCTTTTAGAAAGATAACACTCCCTATTAGCATAGCTAAAAGTATTATTACTGAATACCAATATATTTGAATAGGTCCTAAATCTATTAAAATAGGATTCATATGTTCCTCCTTATTGTTCTAAGACTTTTTTTAAATATCTTCCTGTGTGAGATTTTTCTGCTTTAGCTATTTCTTCAGGTGTTCCAGTTGCTATTACTTCTCCACCTTTATCTCCACCTTCAGGTCCTAAATCTATGATGTAATCTGCTGTTTTTATCATGTCTAGATTATGTTCTATTACTATAACACTATCTTTATTATCTACTATTTTGTTAATTATTGCAAGTAACTTCTTAATGTCATGAGAGTGAAGTCCTGTTGTTGGTTCATCCATAACAAATAATGTTTTTCCAGTTGGTTTTTTTTGTAATTCTTTAGCAAGTTTAACACGTGATGCTTCTCCTCCTGATAAAGTTGGTGCTGGTTGTCCTAGTTTTATATATCCAAGGCCTACATCTTCCATTACTTGCAATTTTCTTTTTATTTTTGGATGATTTTCAAAAAATTCTAAGGCTTCAGATACTCTCATATCTAATACTTCAGTTATATTTTTATCTTTAAATTTTATTTTTAAACTTTCAGTGTTATATCTTGCTCCATGACATACTTCACATGGTACATAAACATCAGGCAAGAAGTGCATTTCTATTTTTTTAACTCCTTCGCCCCAACATGCTTCACATCTTCCACCTTTTACGTTGAATGAAAATCTTCCTTTATCATACCCTAGCATCTTAGCTTCTTTAGTTTGGGCAAAGACATCTCTTATGTCATCAAACACTCCAACATATGTTGCAGGGTTTGATCTTGGAGTTCTTCCTATTGGGCTTTGTGAAATATAAACTATCTTATCTATATTTTCTAGGCCTTTGATGCTTTTATATTTACCTGGTTTTTCTTTTGAATTATAGATATGTTGGTATAAAGCTTTTGTTAATATTTGATTTACAAGTGTACTTTTTCCACTTCCTGATACTCCTGTTACACAAGTAAATGTTCCAAGGGGAAACTTGACATTAATATCTTTTAAATTGTTTTCCTTAGCCCCTTTGACTTCAAGATATTTTTTATTGCCTTTCCTGCGTTTTTTTGGAATTTCAATACATTCTTTGCCACTTAAATATCTTCCAGTAAGACTATTATCGTCAGCAGCCACTTCTTCTGGAGTGCCTATTGACACAATTTGTCCGCCTTTTTCTCCTGCTAAAGGGCCAACATCTACTAAAAAGTCACATTGTTTCATAGTATCTGTATCGTGTTCTACTACTATTAGGGTATTGCCTAAATCGCGCATACTTTTCATCGTTTGAATTAACCTATCATTATCTCTTTGATGAAGACCAATACTTGGTTCATCAAGTACATATAATACTCCAGTAAGTCTTGTCCCTACTTGAGTAGCTAGTCTTATTCTTTGTGCTTCTCCCCCTGATAGAGTCCCCGCACTTCTTGCAAGTGTTAAATAATCAAGTCCTACATTGATAAGAAAACTTAGCCTATCAGATATTTCTTGTACAATCATTTTTGATATTTCTTTCTTTTCTTCAGATAGTTTTAGATTTTGCATGAAGTCATATAATTTTTTTATACTTAATTGAGTTACTTCATAAATGTTTTTATTATTTATTTTGACAGAAAGTACTTCTTCTTTTAATCTAGCACCTTTACATGTTGGGCATTCAAGCTCTACCATGTATTTTTCAAGCCATTCTCTTATCCAAGTACTTGTTGTTTCCATATATCTTCTTTCTAAGTTTGTTATTATCCCTTCAAATGTTCCGAAACTGTCTGAAAGCCTTCCATTTTTACTTCTGAAGTGATAATGAATAATATCATCTGTTCCATATAGAATCATATCTAATTCTTTTTTTGTAAAATCTTTTATTTTTTTATTCAAATCTATTCCATAGTGTTCACAAAAATTTTCTAGTTTTAAATAATTTATGTTTTCTGGATCATCTCCGAAAGGCACTATTCCACCTTCTGCAATAGTTTTATTTCTATCTGGTATTACTAAATCTACATCCATTACTAATTTTACTCCAAGTCCTTTACAATCTGGACATGCTCCGTATGGGGCGTTAAAACTAAATGTACGTGGTTCTAGTTCACTTAGTGAAAAGTTACAGTATGGACATGAAAAGTTTTCAGAAAACACCAATTTCTCTTTACCTAGAACATCTACGAATACTTTTCCTTTTGATAATTTAGCTGCTGTTTCAAGTGATTCATATAGTCTAGATCTTACTCCATCTTTTATAACTAATCTATCTATTATTACTTCAATGTGATGTTTTTTATTCTTTTCTAAATCTATGTCTTCTTCTAAATCATAATCTTTATCATCTATTTTTACTCTTACATAACCACTTTTTCTTAGGTCTTCTAAAAGGTCTTTATGGGTTCCTTTTTTTCCTTCGATTACTGGAGATGAAATAATTATTTTTGTTTTTTCTTCCATACTCATTACTTTATTAGTCATTTCTTCAATACTTTGATTTTTTATTGGTATATTATGAGTAGGGCAATATGGTGTACCAGCTTTTGAAAATAATAATCTTAAATGATCATATAATTCTGTAACTGTTCCTACAGTAGATCTTGGATTTTTATTAGTTGTTTTTTGATCTATTGATATCGCAGGACTAAGTCCTTCGATAGAATCTACATCTGGCTTTTCAGTTCCACCCAAAAACTGTCTAGCATATGCAGATAAACTTTCTAGATATCTTCTTTCTCCTTCTTTGTAAATAGTATCAAATGCTAAACTAGATTTTCCACTTCCTGATACTCCAGTCATTACTATAAATTTATTTTTAGGTAGTTCTAAAGAAACATTTTTTAAATTGTTTTCCCTTGCACCTTTTATTATTATTTTTTCCATATAAATCAGTCCTTTTTACTTCGTATATTATAACATAACTTTTATATTTTACTACTGTTAGTTTTTGGTAAATATTTTATTTTTATGTATTACTTTAATATAATAACATTTTAAACAAATGTTCGCAAGTAGATAAATTAAAAAAGCAAATAATTATTTTTTAGTTTTATTTGCTTTTTTTACATTTGATTCTTCTTTTATATTTTTAACATTAGATACTTTTTTCCTGTTTGTTACTGTCCAATCTCCCAAAGCATCTAGTTTTGCTTTCCTTCTGTCTGATAATTTTTCATTTTTGCATAATTGTTTTTGCCTACTCAACCATTTACCTAATCTTTGACCATTTTGTGGTGGGAATTTCCCATGATGGTTTTCTACATATTGTTTTAATAATCTATATTTTTCGTCCCATTCTTCTTCATTTTTTATGGCTTCACAACTTATTAACCAATTTCCTAATTCATCTAGTTTCTCTTTTCTTTCTTTACTTAACCCTTCGTTTTTGTATGCTTGTTTTTGGTTACTTAACCAGCTTCCTATTATTGGTTCTTGATGAGGTGGAAATTGTCCATTATGGCTCTCTATATATTGTTTTAATAGTTCATATTTTTCGCTCCATTGCTCTCCATGTTTACCTTTTAACCAATCTCCTAATGCGTCTAACTTTATTTTTCGTCTTTCGCTTAATTCTTTATTTTTGTATAATTGTTTTTGATGAATAAACCACGTTCCTATTTCTGGTTCTTGCTCTACTGGAAATTTTTCATTATGGCTTTCAACATACTCTTTTAATAACTCATATTTTTGGTCCCATTGTTCATCTTCTTTTTGATTTCTATAACTTGTTAACCAATCTCCTAGTTTATCTAGTTTTTCTTTTTTTTCTTTACTTAATTCTCCTTTTTTGTATTTTTCTTTTTGCCAAATTAACCAGTTCCCTATTATTGGCTCTCTGTTTTGCGGAAGTTTTCCATTATGGTTTTCAACATACTCTTTTAATAATTCATATTTTTTGTCCCATTGTTCATCTTCTTTTTGACTTCTATAGCTTGTTAACCAATCTCCTAATTCATTTAGTTTGTCTTTTCTTTCTTTACTTAATTCTCTTTTTTTGTATAATTGTTTTTGTCTATCTAACCAATTACCTATTATTGGTTCGCTCATAGGTGGAAACATTCCATTATGGTTTTCGACATATTGTTTTAATAATTCATATTTTTCATTCCAACCATATGTTGCATTTATATCAAGTTCTTTTATTAATATTGATATATTTTTATAATCATCTATTATTTTAAATGTTTCTTCCATTCTTTGTATTTCTTTTTTAGGTTTATTAGATTTTTCCATTATTTTTATAACCGTATCTCTTAAAAGTTCTATATCTTTTAAACATTCTATGTTGTTTACTACATCAAATACTAACGGTTCGTGTTTTTTTCCGGTTGTTAAAGCCCTACCTAATTGTTGTTGGTATAGAATTGGAGATGATGTTGGTCTTAACATAATAACTCCATCTATATCATTAACATGTACTCCTTCGTTTAACATTCCTACTGAATATAGCAGTTTTAAATTATCGTTTTTAATATAATGAAATCTATCTAATGTATACTTATTATGATCTTCATCTTCTAGAGAGTGCATGTAGTGTGTTTCTATATTTTTATTTATTTGTTTAAACCAATTATTTGCTTCATCTTTCATTTCTTCTAGGTGATTTATATCTCTACAAAATACTAAATATTTTCCATTTGCTTTAGTCATATATTTTTTAAATATATCTTCTATGTTTTCGGCATTTTCTATTGTTCTTTTGGCTAATTTTAATTCTTCTTCAAGCTCTTTTTGTCTTTCTTTGTCCGTTATTTTAGATATTTTTTCTTCTATTTTTTCTATTTCTTCTTTAAATGAATAAATAGCATTTATATATGTTGGAGGAGGAAGTATTCCTTCTGCAATTGCTTTTGGAAGGGTTATATGGCTTGCCACATTGCCACCAAATATTTCATCTGACATATCTCTATTTCTATTTAAATACCTTACAGGTGTTGCAGTTAATCCTAGAACTTTTGATTCTTTATTATTATCTAAGAACCTTTTTACCGCTTCTCCCCACTTTGGAGCGCCTGCTCTATGAAATTCATCTAAAACTATTAAGTCTGTTTTCATATCGTTATTATGTAGTAATGATGAGTATGTTACTATTTTTAAATTAGGAAAGTCTTCTAAACTTAGATCGTTATCTCTTATAGTTCTTTCTAACTGATCTTTTATTGCTAGATGAGATGTTACATAAATTGCTTTTTTGTCTTTATTATCAAAAAGCCATTTTAAAGCTATATAACTTTTTCCCGTTCCTGTAGGATGAATAATAGCACATCTATCTGTTTCCTTAAACATTTCTTTTGTTTTTTCATATGCTATTTCATTGTGTTTGTATAGTTCTATCTCCATATTAACACTCCTCTATTATATTAATTATAGCATACTTTTTATTAAAAATAGTATATAATATATTTAGGTGATTACAATGGATAATAGACCAATATGTTTTTTTGATTCTGGTATTGGAGGTGCTACCATACTTAGAGAAGTTGTTAAACTACTTCCTAATGAAGGTTATATTTATTATGCTGATAGTATAAATAATCCTTATGGAGAAAAGAGTAAGGAAGAACTTTTTTCTATTGTTAATAAGGTTGTTTCTAAATTACTTGAATATGATCCTAAAGCAATAGTATGTGCTTGTAATACTGCTACTGCTATGGTACTTAATGATATCAGAAAGAAATATCCTGATATTGTTTTTATTGGTACTGAGCCCGCAGTTAAGGTTGTTTATGATTATTATAGTGATAAAAAAACTATTGTTCTTACCACAAAAGGTACTGGTGAAAGTGAGAAGTTTTTGGATTTGTTTCATAAATATGAGACTGATAATTGTAAATTAGTTCCTGCTCCAGAACTTGCTAATTTAATTGAGAATAATAAAGATGCTTCTTTTTACTTATCCACTTTATTGAAAGATTATATTGGTACTGAAGTAGTAGTTCTTGGATGTACTCATTTTCCTTTAGTAAAGGATGAAATTAGAAATGTTCTTGGTGATGTTTTATTTGTGGATGGTTCTGTAGGTATTGCTAATAGAGTTAACTCTCTTATTAAAAAGAATAATGGAAAGGGATATATTAAAGTTATATCTACTTCTGCTAATGTAGAAGATAGAATTCTTAATATTATTAGTAAATAAAAAGTTATTAACAGTTGTTGTTAATAACTTTTATCTTGTTTTAACATTGTTATCTTCATCGAACTTAACATCTAAGTATTTTTTACTTGATAGGTAATCACACATATGGACAAAGAATTCATATTTATCACTTGGTTTAGGAAGTTCTATATCACTGTAATGGCTTTTATTCCACTGTCCCATATGGGAACTTATTACTCTTTTTAATAATTCTATTTCTTCTTTGGTTAATTCTGTTTTATCTTTGTTTTCTTCTATAAAAGATGCTGCAAGAAGAGGATGATCAAATCTAGTATATCTTTCCTCAGGGACTCCTAATTTTTGAGTATCATGAAACATTATTGAAAGTAGTAGTAAATCTTTTTCATCACTAGTGAATAGACTATTTGTATATTCTAGTGATAATACTTCTTTTCCTATTCTTACTGCTACTTTTGTATGTCTTAGAAGACCTCCATCACCTTGTGAAAAGCTCGGATGATATTTCCCTGTTGAAGATGCAGAAACTTTAAAGAAATAATCTGGTACCAATTCTAAGAGATTTTCTGCACTTTTTCTTATTCTTTCATTTTTTATATATTCTAATTCTTGTTTAAATACTTCTTTTTTATTCATATTACACCTAACTATCTATTAATTCTTGCAATTTTTTACTATATTCAAATCTATAGTGGCCTGTTATTTTCATGTCTGTTTTTTCTAAACGGTTTTCTTCTTTCACTTTTTGTTTTTCATCTCTATTTTGAATTAAGTAAGGAACTCCATCTATGGTATATTTATCTGAAACCATGGCTATATGATCAGAATCATCAAATGTCAATATGTCTCCAGGAAGAAACTGTCCAATATTATACATATCTGTATCTAAGACTTTAGCATAACGCATAAAGAATGTTTCTTGCACATATACTCTTCTAAAATTGATATTTGAATCAATTGTATCTATATGATACTTTTTTCTGTTATTTCTTATATCTTTATCTATCATATCTTTTAAGTTATATCCTGCGTTTTTAAGAGCATACCATATTAGATCAGTACAAACTCCTTCTTTTTCTACTGGAGGATAGCCTCCATCATAATACTCATTTTTATATTTTGGATTAAAATCTGCATACTGTTTTTCACCTTCGAAGATATCTGTATAATCATCTTTACCATTCTTATTATAGTCTGTGTTACTTACTGGAAATGCAAAACCAAAATCAGATATATTGTAATACTCTTTTTTTTCTTCAATTGGTGTTAGATCTTCATTATAGGTAAAGTAATATTCTGCTGCTTGCGCTGCTACTACAACTATTAGAATTATTGATATTACTACTATCAGTCTTGTTAGTTTTTCTTTTACTTTTTTCTTTAATCTCCTTTTTGCCACTTATATCCCTCACTATTTTGATTTTAGTTCGAATAATATGTCTCTTAACTCCATTGCACGTTCAAAGTCTAATTCTTTAGCTGCTTTTCTCATTTCTTCTTCGATTGTCTCTAGACTTGCTATACTATCAATATTAATTATATCATCTTTTTTAGATTTTTCAATTTTTTCAAGGTTTTCTTCATCGTTGTTAGATATTAATTCTCTTATTTCTTTGGCGATTGTTTTAGGAACTATATGATGTTCTTTATTATATTCTTCTTGTATACTTCTTCTTCTAGCTGTTTCATCAATTGCTTTTTGCATGCTATCTGTAACAGTATCAGCATACATGATAACATGACCACTAGCGTTTCTGGCACATCTTCCTATTGTTTGGATTAGGCTTCGTTCACTTCTTAGAAAACCTTCTTTGTCAGCATCAAGTATTGCTATTAGACTCACTTCAGGAATATCGAGTCCTTCTCTTAAAAGGTTAATTCCTACAACACAATCATATTTACCCATTCTTAGTTCCCTTATTATTTTTAATCTTTCTAATGATTTAATTTCAGAGTGAAGATAGGCTACTTTTATGTCTAATTCTTTTAAATACTTAGTTAATTCTTCACTCATTCTTATAGTAAGAGTAGTAATAAGAACTCTTTCGTTCTTTTCAGTTCTTTTTCTTATTTCTCCGATTAGGTCATCTATTTGCCCTTCGGTTTTTCTTATTTCTATTGTTGGATCAAGTAGTCCTGTTGGTCTTATTATTTGATCAACTTTATTTTCAGCACGCTCTAATTCATAATCTCCAGGAGTTGCTGATACATAAATGATTTGATCTGTTTTCTTTTCAAATTCTTCAAATTTAAGTGGTCTATTATCTAGAGCGCTTGGAAGTCTAAATCCGTAGTCTACAAGCGTTGTCTTTCTGGCTCTATCACCATTATACATAGCACGTACTTGAGGAAGAGTTACATGTGATTCATCTATTACTAGAAGATAATCATCTCCAAAAAAGTCCATTAAAGTTGTTGGCGTTTCTCCAGCTTTCCTACCACTTAAATGACGAGAATAGTTTTCAACACCACTACAGAATCCTGTTTCTGTAAGCATTTCTATGTCATAATTTGTTCTTTGTTCTAGGCGCTGTGCTTCAAGAAGTTTATTTTGTGATTTTAATTCTTCTAGACGATCTTTTAATTCTTCTTTGATTGTTTCTATTGCTTTTTTCATTTTTCCTTCACTTGTTACGAAATGCGATGCCGGAAATATTGTTATATTTTTTATTACTCTTTCTACTTTTCCTGTTAAAGAATCTATTTCTGAAATTCTATCTATTTCATCTCCGAAAAATTCTATTCTTATTCCGTTTCTATTTTCAGAAGTTGGTATTATTTCTAGAACATCTCCACGTACTCTAAAAGTACCCCGTTTAAAATCGTGATCATTTCTTTCATATAGCATTTCAATTAATTTTTTCATTACTTTGTTTCTTTCTACTTCTTCTCCAGTTGTTAGGGTGATTGTGTTATTTTTATATTCTTCTACTTCTCCGATACCATAGATGCATGAAACAGATGCTACTACAATAACATCATCATGTGATAAAAGTGCACTTGTTGCTGCATGTCTTAACTGATCTATTTCATCATTTATCGATGAATCTTTTTCAATATAGGTATCCGTTCCTGGAATGTAAGCTTCAGGTTGGTAATAGTCATAATATGATATGAAAAATTCAACTTTATTATTAGGAAATAGTTCTTTTAATTCGGAATACAGTTGACCTGCTAAAGTCTTATTGTGAGCAAGCACTAATGTCTTTTTACCTGTTTCTTTTATAACATTGGCTATAGTAAATGTCTTTCCTGTTCCTGTTGCACCCAAAAGAACTTGGTGTTTTTTACCTTCATTTATGCCTTTTACAAGGCTTTCTATTGCCTGTGGTTGATCACCACTTGGTTTATATTTAGATACTAAATCAAACATAGGAATTCCTCCTTTTTATATGCTGATATTATAATACCACTTTTTTGTATATTTATTAAGATTTATTTATAAAAGCAATAATGAATTAATCACTACTGCTTTTTTTTATCAATAACTTATTTATTTCTTTTATATCTTTTAAAGCTTTATCTATGCTTTTTTTGTATAATGTATCGTAATCCTCTGTACTATCTTTTTTATTTATATCTTTAAACTTTACTTTGTGATTGTGATTAAATAAATCAATACTTTTATTAACTAGCATAAATTTGTTAAATCCTGATACTTTTTTTAGTAGAGGAATACCAAATAATGCATATAGTATTCTTATTTTTTTATATAACCAAATATTAAACTTATAATACCTTGATACATGTTTTGTATTATAGGTTTTTTCATATGCATAGTCTAACATTCTTGCTACTTTTTTTGTGATTTTTCCTTTGAATAAATCTTTGTTATCATATTTATCTACTGGTGTATTATACTTTTTTCTTACTAAATATGCATCGTAATAGCTTTCTATCAAATTATGATTTTTTTTATTTCTTACACAAGTTCCTGACATTCTTCTTATTAAAGGATGTGCTGTATTATCAAGAGCATAATGACATATATGTCCATATAATACTCCAAGAAGTTCTGGATCGTTTTCTAAATTATTCTCTTTTAGATATTTACACATATTTTCAAAAAATTCTTTTTGATTTTTATGATGGCTATCATATCTACATTTTGCATATTTACAAAGATCTCCTCCGAGCGAATGGGTTAATAAATAATCTAAACTAATGCTTTCTTTATTTTTTAACTTTTCATAAACATCTCTAGCCATTAAAGTATGACTTACATATGCTGGCATAGTATCACCTCTTTTTTATTTCTTGTTTATTATAACAATAAAAACTAAAAAAAGCATCTAGTTAGACGCTTCTTTACTTATTTTTATTTCTTTTTTTTATAGTTATTAGAATTGTTGTTCCAAGAGTTAGGACCGCTACTGAGGGTGCAATAATATAAACTAAATTATTTTTGTTATTATTGGTTTCTTTTTTGTTACTTGTATTATTAGTATTTTCCTTTTCAATATAAGTACCAGTATTTGCGTTTGTTTCCTTACCATTAACATATAATTTATGTCCATTTAAATAGATATTTGAGTTATCAGTAGTTTCATTTGTTAAGCTATCTACATATGTATCATTGGTTAGTACTAGTACTGAATCACTTGATAATGAAAGATTTACTTGTTTAGCTTGGTTTTCTTTATCAATTGATGTTTTTAATACACTTTTGTTTGATAAAGATAAATCAAGTGTTGAAATTTTATCAACGGTTATATCTCCTTCTGCTTTTTGATTTGTCATTTTTAATGTAACATTACCACCATTTGAACCACTGTTACCCCATTTTGCTGCTCCGATTTTTAGGAAATTTCCTGTACTATCATTATTTATTATTTCATTGTTTTCTAAGTTAATCACTGTGTTTGTATTAGTGACAAAGATTATATCTCCTTTGTTATTAATAATTTTCGAGTCTTTTGAAGTAAATGATGATGTTCCTACATCAGCATCTCCACTTATTGATTGATAAATAAAAATTGATTTATATGTTTCTGAGTTTCCATTAAGTTTTGTGTTCGTCGCTTCCATTGTAACATTATTTAATGTAACTGAGTTTTTACCTTCGACTACTACACCTTCAGAAGCAGTTGACGTTAGTGCAGCATCATTTACAGTAATATCTGCAGTTGAGTATATTACTGGAGATCCTGTTCCATGAGAAGTATATGTTCCTCCATTAACTGTTAGTGTTCCTCCACCTCTATCTGATCTAATTGGTGCTGAAGAATTACCATCAGTTTCTGCTGTTACATTGTTTGCTGTTAGAGTTCCTCCACCAGTTACCATTATTGCACCAGAATTATTACTGGTTGTTTTTATGCTAGAATCTTTTATATTTATTATTCCTTTTCCATATGCAAATACAGCATTAGCATGGGCTCCATTTGTTGTTATATTTCCTTTGTTTATGTTTAGGGTTGCTCCATTATATACTAACACTGCTGCATTAGTTCCATAAAAGTCTGCATCATCTCCACTCGAGTCTCCACTTTTTGTTATAGTGCAGCTATTAAGTGTGCTTGTACCTCCTGATACTAATAAAGCATTTTGACTTCCTGTGGTACTTGAATATGTTTTATTTTCTTGTGACATATCTGACGTTATTTTTGTTTTTCCTGTACGTGATACATTTGCACTACTGCTTTCAGGTTGTCCACCTGGTCCATTTCCACCACTTGGTGGTGCTGGTGGTGCTGCATATACGAGCATTGGTGTTATGGTTATTAAGACTGTTAAAATTGTTAATATCTTTTTTATTTTTTTCATAGTTATCCTCCTTTTTTATAATATCATATTTTTTTAATTAATAGATTTAATTTCATGCTCTATTTCATTTTTTCTCCTTTCATGTTTCATAATATACTAAGAATATGAGAATAAACTGATGTTTTTATTAAAAATAGCAGAAAGGTTTATGAAAGATTTGTGAAAAACAGATTATTTTGCAAAAAAAGACTATTGATTGGTTATCAACAGTCTTTGTTAATAAGTTTAGTCTTGTTCTATTATTCCGTAATCATTATGTTTTCTTTTATAGATTACCGCTATCTTATCTGTTTCTATATTTTTAAACATGTAGAAGTCATGGTTGATTAATTCCATTTGAAGTATTGCTTCTTCTTCATCCATAGGTTTTAGTTCTACTGTTTTTCTCTTTACTATTTTATTTTTATTTTCTTCGTCAGCTTCAGGTTCAAAGTCAAGTATAAAATCTGTCTTATCTACTTTTCTTCTACTAGTTATTCTAGTTTTGTTCTTTCTTATTTGACGTTCAAGTTTATCAATAGAAGTGTCTACAACAGAGTAGAAATCATCTCCTTCTTCTTCAACTCTTAATGTGTAGTTTTTAAGAGGAATGGTTACTTCAATTATTTGTTGTGGACCATATACTTTAAATAGTATTGTTCCTGTTACATCATCACTATTTTCTAGATATTTATCTAGTTTTTGCATTTTTTCTTCTGCATAATTCTTCATTGAAGCAGTTATTTGTGTTTTTTCACCACGAATATTCAATTTCATTATATCATTCTCCTTTCTTTAAGTTTATCATACTTTAGCGAAAAATAAAACTAAAAATGTCTACAGCAAGTTATATGATTGTTTTTTTACCATATATTTATATTGATAAATATATGGTTTTGTGGTATAATTATGCCAATGGGGACGATAGGGTTCGACAGAAGTATGCCGGTTTAAATAGCAAGTAGATGGCAATCTATAAATGCATTTTAAATATAACTGGAAACAGACAATTACAATTCGCTTAATTAATAGATAGACAGCGAGCTCTTTTATATCTTTTGCTTACGAGGATATATGAGGGTAATACTTAGTAAGCTATATTATTATAGTTCCTATATATAATAATGAATTTTTATAGGATAGTTACTTATGTGGTTGTTAATTTCTTTGTAAGTAATGAACATTTAAAATTAACTAAACTTGTAGAAGTTTAAATTTAGGCTATTTTTGGACAGGAGTTCAATTCTCCTCGTCTCCACCAAATGCCAATTTAGTTCAGTGGTAGAACAGATGCATGGTAAGCATCAGAGATCAGTTCAATTCTGTTAATTGGCACCATAAGAGAAAAAACCTAATTCAGGTTTTTTTGTTTTTAATGATTTAAGAGTAATAGAGGGAAAAAGATAAAAGCAAAAAATCATGATTACAACAATAATAAATAATTGTAGGCTTTATAAAAATTATGCAAGCTGCTTGATGACATTTGAGTGAGTATAGATTTGTAAATATGTACTTTTAATTTCAAAAAATGTAGTATAATGTAAATAGATATGCTATAATATAGCCATAGTTATTTGGTGGTGATACTATGGATAAAGAAATTGAAATAAGAATATTAAATATTGATAAAGAAAAATTTATTAAAAATATTATTGAACTTGGTGCAAAAAAAGATTCAGAATCATTGCAAAAAAGATATGTATATGATTTTAATCCTGTTGCTCCAAATAAATGGATTAGATTGCGAACTAACGATAAAAAAACAACACTAACAATAAAGGAAATCTTAGATAAAAATGCAATTGATGGAACAAATGAGTTGGAAATTGTAGTATCTGATTTTGAAAAAACTAACCTCATTTTAAAGGAATTAGGGTATAAACATAGAAACTATCAAGAAAATTATAGAGAAATATATAGTTTTAATGGAGTTGAAATTTCTATAGATACTTGGCCTCTTATTCCAACCTATGTTGAATTAGAGGCTAAGAAAGAAGAGGATATAAAATCTCTATTGGAGCTTATTGATTATGAAAAAGAAAATTTAACTACCCTTGATGTTACATCTATATATAATGATATATATGGTATAGATATTATGTCTATTAAGGAGTTGAAATTTTGAATAGAATTAAGAGTATAAAGTAATGGTTGAGTTTAATTTTTCTGGATAGAAGGAGTTTTTTTATGAATGAAAACATTAATTTAAACTTATACAAAATTTTTTATGAAGTTGCTAAAAACGGAAGTGCTAGTGTCACTGCAAAAAAACTATATATTTCACAGCCTGCCATTAGTAAATCTATTAAAGCCCTTGAGCAAGAATTACATCAAAAACTATTTTATAGAACTAAAAATGGAATGTTTTTAACTAAAAAAGGAGAAGAATTATATAAATGTATTGACGAAGCCTTTAGAATAATAGCCTACGGAAAGAAACAAATAACAATTGAAGAAAACTTTAGAAAGGGAATATTGCGAATAGGAGCGCCTTCTCATATTGTATCATTTTTATTAATGGAAAGAATTTATCAATTTCACCAAAAACATCCAAATATAGAAATGACAATTGTATGTAGGTCAACAGATGAACTATTGAAAATGTTAAGAAATCATGATGTTGATCTCGTTATAGACATTTTATCATACAAAGATGATGTATCAGAATTGTCCATAAATAAATTGAAGGACATGGATCATTGCTTTGTAATGCGAAATGATTCAGAATTTATTGATTGTACTATTGAACACGATATATCTGAAATTAAAAACTTACCATTAATATTACCAGCTAAACATAGTTCACACAGACAGAGAATAAATGAACTAGCTAAAATCAATGGCTTCGCTTTAAATAACGTTTTTTCTATTGAAACTAGTGAAATAATATATGACGCTATAAAAAATGGATGGGGCATAGGCTATATTTTACAGGATATAGTAAAAAAAGATTTAATTAATGGCACATTGAAAAAAATAAATATAAAAGAAAAACTTCCTAAAGTTTCACTGTATCTTATATATGATGAAAAAACAATATCATCAGATTCATTAAAATTTATAAATGATTCCCTAAGGGGCATATAAAAAATTGTTTATTTTTAAATTTTATCTATGCATTTAGCATAGTTTTTTTTAACTTTTGTTATAACTTATGGTTATATTATGTATAAAAAACGGATATTTGTAATATGAAAATAATAGAAGTATATTAATTGTGAAAGGAGGAATTTTAATGTTAAAGGAAGAATTTAAAAAAGAACAACCAAGGCATCTAGAAAGAAAGGTTGAACCAAAATCGGTAAGAAAAGAAGAACATCCAAAACATTCAGAAAGAGAGGTTGAACCAAAATTAATAAAAAAAGAAGAACACCCAAAACATCATAAACATATTCCTGAAGAAATTGAAAGACATTTATTACCATTTCAAGAAGAATTAGAGATAATGATCAACTTATGTGGAAATAAAAAGGAGCTTATAGATGTTCTAAACCGCATCAATCACTTAATTGTTGATGCACCAAGAGAAATCAATAGTGAAGTTAAAGTGAAAAAATTAAAATAAAAAGTGAAGGGAGAATATTATATGGAAGATAAAAAAATCAATGATGAAAAATTGAGAAAATTTGAAGAATTGGTAGACAGACTTGAAAAAATAAGTGAAGAGAAAACTCACCAACATCCACATCATCCGGAGGGACCACATCCAAAACATCCACATCCACCAATTCCACCACATGAAAGAAAAGATTTTAAAATAGATTTTTCGAATGATAAAGAATTATTAGAAAATATTTTTGGTGATGAAGACACAACAAAAGCAGTAATTGATGTAATCACAATTAGCCCAACTGAAATACAAATAGTTTTAAAAGTAGTTATTGATTTATATAACAAAGTTAATGATTCTAAAGGAGAATAACTATGAATATAGGTATACGTTTTTCTCCTCCAATTCCTGATGAGAATGATCTTAAACTATTGTCTGAATCATTTGATAATAATGTAGAAAAAATTGAAGAAATTCTTGATGAAGCACCTTATGAAATTTCTATTCTTGCATGTTTATTAAAACGATTAGATAAAATAATAAAGTAGTATAAATTGAATATTAAAGATACATTAGATGAAATAGGCATTTTAGAAACAAACTTACAAATCGAAAAATATATTGATGATAAATCATTATTAAATAATGTGTCCTCTGAAATTCCTATTCCTATAAAATGTGAGACTAAAGATATTATAGACAATGCGATGAATAGAATTTTAGAATTAAACAAAAAAAATGTTTTTATGCTTTCCAACGAAATTGCATTAATTGAAAAGATGTTGCTTTATAAAGATAAAATTCAAAACATTATAGTATGCTTATCGAGAAATTTATCTGATGAACAAATAAATAATATTAAAAGCAATATTCCAAAAAATAGTAATGTGACATTTATAAATGAACTTGAGTATCCTAATATTATTAAACCAAAAGATTCAATAATTTTGGTATTAGGTTATGTGAATGGTAATAATTGTATTGTTACTAATAACACTTATAGAATGGTTGAATTATATAAAAGCTTTCTTGGAAAAAAAGTTTTTGTAAGATGCATTAGTGATAATGTAAAAATTAAGCAAAAAAATTTTATAAGTATAAATGCGCAAAACTATTTTGATATTATAATTTAGGAGTTAACATGTCTAAGGAAAAAATTAAAAGTGAAATACCAAGTTATCTACTTATGGCATCAATATTTATTGTTTCAACGATACTTGCATTACTATTAAATATATCAATAACAGATATTATGAAAGACTATCAATTTAGTGTGCTAATAATTCTAATAGTAATGGAATTATTTACAAATTTGATTTCAAGTACAGGCATGATTGAGAAAATCTCATTAAAAATTTCAGTTATATCAAAAGGCAATAAAAAGAAATGTTTAATTTTATTTGGATTACTTATATTTTTTGTTTCAGCTTTTTTAAACAATATAACTGCTGTTTTAATAGTTTTACCAATTATATTTGTTCTATTAAAAGCTATTGGAATAGATCAAAAATATGTAAACATATTTTTTGCTAGTATTCTTGCGTTATCAAATACTGGTGGCGCTTCTTCTCCGATTGGAGATTTTCCTGCTATAGTTATAATGAATAGTGGAATAACATCATTTAGAGCATATTTATTTAGAGCGTTTCCATTTTTCTTTGTAATATCAATTGCATTAATAACATGGTGGCAGTTTTTTGTGAAGGAAGCAAATAAGGATGATAAAAAAAAGAATTTATCTATAGACTTATTACAAAGCAAGTATAAAAATATAGAAGTAAACAAAAAAGTAGTGATTGGCCTATTAACAATTTTTGTGTTGATGTTTATATGTTGGAGTATTGTCCCACAGAATATAATTCCACCAGAAGTTATAGCACTTCTTGGATGCGTAATAGGAATAGTATATTCAGTAATATGTAGAGAAAAAATAAAATCACTCGTGGACTTTAAGCCAGTACTTACAATTGCATCATTTTTATTTCTAGCAAATGTAATTTCACATACAGGAATTTTAACAACTTTAGCTAATAATTTACAAAGTTTAATTTCAAATCCAAAATTATTATTAATAGCTATTATGATAATGACTTCATTAATTTCAGGATTATTTGGAGCGGGGCCTGCAGCATCGGCAATGATGCCTGTAATAGTTTATTTATGTGAAACTACTTTTAATACCCAATCTGATTGGATAGCAATAGCATATGCCTCATCAATATGTGCAGGTAGTTCGTTATTTATGTGGTCTGCAACGGCGGGCTTTATACTATCTAAAAATGTTAATGAAGCTATTTTAATTGATTCAACAAGAAAGAGATTAAGTTGGAATATATCGAATTATATGAAGTGCGGAATTCAAAATTATGTTATTCAAATGTCTTTATCTATATTGCTTATTTATTTAGCAATAATGTTATAAAGTAATATTTTACGGAAAAAGTAGTAATAGTTCTACTTTTTTTGTTATGTGTCATTATTTACTTAGTTAGTAGATGTTACTATATCTATTCGCTTGTGAAAAAGTCACTCCACTTCTTTCTCACTGGCACCATAAGAAAAAAAACCTAAATTAGGTTTTTTTGTTTTTAATAATAAAAATTAATCATATAATATATTGGTGATATTATGTATAACTTACAAGATGCACTTTATGCTGCCAATAAACTTGGTATTACTTTTGATAAATTCACTGAATTAGAGTTTTTAGATGGAATAAATATAGAAACGGAACATGGCTTTATAAATACTATGACAAATGTAACAAATAATGACTTGCTTGCAACTGCGAAAATTGCTTTAGCACATTTGAACGAATTTCCTAATTACTATAACAAAGAATATGGATTAAAAGTATTTGAAGAGTTTCTTAAAACTAAATTACAGTAAATAAAAAATATTCTACAAGCGTAGAATATGTTCCTTTTATGATATCAATTTTATAAATGCTTCTTTGTGAAAGTTATTTAAACTTCTCACTGAATAATACCTTTGTGGTTTTCCATATTTTGAAAAATCCATGTTGTATGATATGTATGCTAAACTTTGTTTTTTCCAATATATTCTTAGTATTATTTCCATTTCATATCCATTTAAGCCTTTTTCTCTACATAACTCTATAAGATTATCTTTGTTAGTAGGCAGTGTCATTAATGCTTTTAATCTTCTTGGCATTTGTCTTCATCCTTTACTACTATGTAATTCATATATATAGCAAGCATACTTCCTAACAATACACATAAGAATACACTTATATATATACTTGGTATAAATTTAGTAATTATGAAAAATATTGTCCACGTGAATGTAGTACATGTTATTGTAGAGTTTAAATGGAATGTTTCTCCTAAAAACGATCTCACAAAGAAAAATCCTACTAAGAAAAATGATAATTCTGCAAATGCATCATTAAAGTATGCTATTACAAATACTCCTGCTGTTTGAAGCAATTCAAGCGGTATTGTTATCCCATAGAATATAATGTTTTCTAATATTTTTTCTAACTTAGCTGCTCTTTCTTGAGCATAGTATTCTATAGATTCAGTATTGTTAAACCATATACCATTTTTTCTTTTTCTCTTTTTTCCTTTATCATTCTCTTTTTTATTTTTCATACTTCCTCCGTAAAATAGACAAGGGCCCCTTTTATCTATTTTATTCTTTATATTTGCTTATTTAACTGCTTTTGCTACTTTTTTTGCTAGTTTTTTTGCTAGTTGTCCTTCTTTGTTGAATTTGCCCCACCATAGCCAGCAAGTTCCTTGTCCTGGTAACATTGTCTTCACTCCTTTTATTTAAATATATTTCTTTTACTAAAATAATTATTGCTATAATTATAAAGTAGTCAAATGATAATAGGCTTTTTGTTGTATAATTTAATTTTGAATAATCTATAAATCTAACTTTATAAAAATATGCTATTCCCTGTACGACTGTATTAATTGTTAAGGCTATAACTCCATATGCCATATATTTGTACTGCTTTTCTGAATAAAAATAGCAAAAGACTATAATCCATCCAATTATAAATATATGCATAATGAGCGGAGATAAGAATAATGATAGGATTATATTTATAGCCAGATATAACAAAGCATATTTAAATATGTTTTTTGCTTCTTTTGCTCTAAACACCAACAATATAGTCGAATAAAAATTTAATATTAGTATTATCCAATTTGTTAAATACTCTAAAACTATATTATATTTAAAACTTTTGATATTATTATATGTAACTGCATAATATGGAAAACCTATACTTTCCATAGCTGTATTAAATATTATCAATGTAACCATTATTATTAGTAACCACACTATGACTTTTGCTATTTTTTCGTTAACCCCTAACCATTTAACAAAATCTTTCATACTTACTACCTCACTTTGATTATATCTTATTTTTATTCATTTTAAACGCAACTGTTACGCAAATTGGTAATTTTTTCCAATTCTTAGTTTAATTTTATCATTTTTATTTATTATTTGTATATAAAAAAGGAAAAACTTTTTGTTTTATTTTTCCTTTTTTTCTGCAATTATACTTGTTTTTGTTATTATTAATATTATTAACAAAAATATTATTATATATATTATTATTCCTAGTTTTTTATCATTAATTGTATAAATTATTGATGCAAGGGCAAATAAGATATTCATTGCATATATCGCAAGTACTGTATTTCTATGTGATAAACCTAATTTTAATAGCTGATGGTGTAAATGTTCTTTATCTGGTTTATATATTGGTTCTTTTTTTAATGTTCTTCTTATTATGGCAAATACTGTATCTAGTATTGGTATTCCTAATAAAAGAATTGGGATAAAGAAAGATGTCATTGTTATTGTTTTAAATCCTAATAATGATATTGTTGCTATCATGAATCCTTGAAACATAGATCCTGAATCTCCAGAGAAGATTGTTGCAGGATGAAAGTTATGAATTAAAAATCCTAATGAGGCTCCAAGCATGATAAATGCTAATGATACGTCTAATCCTCCGAATCTTGCTTTCATAAAGGCTATTATTCCTATTGTTAAATAAAATATACTACATGTTCCAGTAGAAAGTCCATCTAGTCCATCTATTAGATTTATTATATTTATACATGCTACAATAAATAAAATTGTAAGTGGATAAGCAAATAATCCAAAACTTATATGCAAGTTTGCTATTGTTATTTTGTCTAACATTATTCCACCATAAAACAAAACTACCGCTGCTGCAATTATTTGTCCTAAGAGTTTTGTAGTGGCTCCTAAAGGTCTTATATCATCAATTACTCCTACGGTTACTATAATAAATGCTCCAATTAAAATTGAATTCATTTGAATGCTTTGAACTCCAAATAACATATATCCAAATAGGAATGTTAGAAATACTCCTAATCCTCCAAGTCTTGGCATTGGTTTTGTATGTACTTTTCTTTTATTTGGTATATCCATAGCTCCAATATGGATTGCTATTTTTTTTATATAAAATGTAATTAAAAAACTGAATAAAAAGCATGTAAATACTATTATAAAAATATGTAAATGATTATTTAAATCTAACATAATACCACCTGTGTTAATTATAACATTGTTTCTAAAAAAAATATAGATAAATGATTTATTTATCTATATAGTATAGTTTTTCTAGCATCATACCAGTTCCTTCGGCAACACATGATAATGGATCTTCTGCTTTTCTTACTGGTACTTTTAATTCTTCATGTAAAAACTCTGGTAATCCATTTAAAAGAGCGCCTCCGCCTGTTAAAACTATTCCTTTTTCTATTATATCTGCAGATAGTTCTGGTGGTGTTTGCTCTAATACAACTTTTATGGCTGTTACTATTTTGCCTATACTTTCTTTTAAGGCTTCTTCTATTTCATCGCTTGTTACTGTTATTGTTTTAGGAAGACCTCCTACTAAGTCTCTACCTTTTACTTTCATTTTTTCTTTAGTTTTTCCTTGTTTTACTCTTCCTATTGTTATTTTTATAGATTCTGCGGTTTTTTCTCCAATTAATAGTTTATATTTATCTTTTACATATTCTATTATATTTTGATCAAAGGTATTACCTGCAGTTCTTATTGACTGACTTGTAACGATATTTCCTAGTGAAAGTACTGCAATATCAGTTGTTCCTCCTCCGATATCGACCACCATATTACCTTCAGGTTTTCCTATATCAAGTCCTGCTCCTACTGCTGCTACTTTTGGTTCTTCTTCTACAAATACTTTTTTGGCGCCAGTTCTTTCTGCTACTTCTTTAATAGCGTTTTTTTCTACTTCTGTTATATTTGATGGACAACATATTAAAATTCTAGGTTTACTTAATTTTGAGCCTACTTTTATTTTTTTTAAGAAATGTTCTAACAAAGATTCCACCATATCAAAGTTCGCTATTACTCCATCTTTCATTGGTTTTATTGCTTTTAGTTTACCTGGAGTTTTTCCAAGCATACTATTGGCTTCGTTTCCTACTGCAATGACATCTTTTGTGTCTTCATCTATTACTATAACACTCGGTTCATTTAAAACTATTCCTTCACCTTTTACATATATTAATACGTTTACTGTACCTAAATCTATACCTATATCTTTACTCAGCATATTAGTTTCCTTGATTGTTTGTGAAGAAATCTTCTGGATTTACTAATATATTTTGATTATATAATTCAAAATGTAAGTGATTACCTAAATCACTACTTATACTATTGGTACCACTTTTTGCAATAATTTGACCTTGTGTTACTTGATCATTTTCTTTCACTTCTGCACTTTTGACACTTTGATAGACACTTATTAGGTTATTATTATGCTCTATTTTTATAGTTGTTCCTACAATATCATCCTCTGTTACTGAAATAACTTTACCATCTGCTATAGCAATCACGTCAAATATATTTTTACTGGTGTAATCTACTCCTGTGTTTTGAATATAAGTATCTTTGTAATATATTATTGAACTTTCTTGATTTGTTTCTTCTGCCTTGGAATCATAGTAGGTTTTACCGATTTGTACTGTTTCATCTGTATATGGTCTAATTACATTCCCACTTGCTACTTCATCTTGTTTTATTGTTGGCATAACATTATCTGTTAATATTTCATATGAAACATATCTTAAATTGTCTTCTTCCTTATTTGTATTTTCTCTTAATGTAGTTGTTATAGCATAACTAATTAATAGAGTTACCCCAATTATTGCTACTACTATTCCACTTAATAAATAATACCTTGCACTTCTTTTTATCATATAAAATCACCTCATTATAAGTTTTTACAAATAATGAGGTTTTATACATTTTTTAAATAATTTTTGAAAGTGTTGCGCATTCATATATAAAGTTTGTTACTAAATATATTAATGATACCGCTGTAAAAAAGAAAAATAATCTTGCTTGAAAAACTTTATTTTTTTTAAATATTTGGTTTATGTTTATTGAATCTAAAGATAAAATTACAAATGGTGTAACCATTACATATAATAAAAACTTAGCGGTCATTTTCGTAATTTAGTATTTGATTTACTCTTCTTTGATACTTTTCTTCTTTATTTGGTTTTGATGTTAAAAATATTTTTATCATTTTTAAGGCTCTTTCTTTTTCTATCTTTCCAGAAAGGGCAATTATATTGGCATTATTATGTTCTTTGGCTAACCTTGCTTCTTCTTCGCTATTTATTTTGGCACAAATTACTCCTTTTACTTTATTAGCAGCGATTGATATACCTATTCCAGTTCCACATATTGCTATTCCTAAATCTGCTTCTTTATTTTTTATTATTTCTCCAAGTTTTATTCCATACAAAGGATAATCAACTGTTTCTATACTATTTGTACCTAAATCTACTATTTCATACTCGTTTTCTAATTCTTTTATTATTTCTTGTTTTAAATTGTAACCTCTGTGATCACTAGCTATAGCTATTTTCATACTTTCACCTCAAGTTTATTATATAATACTTTTTAATAAAAAAAAAGAAAAGTTCACTTTCTAACTTTTGTTTTTGGCTTCTTTTCTTCTTTTTTTAATTGTTTAAAGATTCCTTTTTCTACTAATGTGTCCATCTCTATGTTGTATGTTTCTACTATTTTTTTGGTTGTTTCAGTTGCCTTATAATTAGGATTTGCACTTACTATATAAAATGGTGTAAAGGGTTGTAAGAAATTTTCATCTAGTACTACAATATCAGTTTTTTCTATATCTAATATGTCGTTTTTGGTAACTGGTATTGTTATGTTTAACGTTACTTCTTTTGTAAATAGTCTTTTTATATAATATAAGCGATTCTTACTATAATTGGTAAATCCTGATTCTAATAATAGTTCTTTTGTTATATTACTGTTAATGCTATACTCATTTATTTTAATCATCGTTTCGCTCCTTTTGTCTATATATTTTAGCATAACTGCTTTGTTTTCACAACAAAAAAAGAACCTTATTAGTTCTTCATTCCATATTTTTGTTTGAATTTTTCAACATTTCCTGTTAATGTAGCAGTTCCTTGCTTTCCTGTATAGAATGGATGACAATTTGAACAAATTTCAACGTGATATTCATCATCTTGAATTGTTGACATTGCTTTGAAACTATTTCCACATAAACATTTAAATGTTACTTCTTTTTGTTCCTTATGAATTCCTTTTTTCATGTTTTTCTCCTTTCGCCATGACTTTTTTAGTCATAGTAATAATAATTCTTTTGTAGTATAACAGATTTTATTAATTTTTGCAAGGGATTTCTTCTAATTTTATTGATGCACCAACATTGGTTAATTTTTCTATTATTCCTTCATATCCACGCAAAATATGTTCTACTTCTTTAATAACTGTTTCTCCTTCAGCAATAAGACCCGCGATTATAAGGGCCGCTCCTGCTCTTAAGTCTGTTGCTGTTACACTTTCTCCTTTTAAAGGAGTTTTTCCATTTATTGTTGCTATTCTATCTTTTGTTGTTATATTTGCTCCCATTTTGTTTAAATATTCTACGTGCATAAATCTATTTTCATAAATGGTTTCTTCAATTTTTGACTTACCACTGCACTGAGTTAAAAATGTTGAAAACGGTTGTTGTAAGTCTGTAGGAAATCCTGGAAAATAATAAGTTTTTATATTAACTGCATTTAATTTATCCACTGCATTACAAATAATTGTATCGTCTTCAATTACTATATCTGCTCCAGCTTCTTTTAGTTTTGAGGTCAATGCTTCAATATGCTCTGGAATAATGTTAGTAATTTTTAGATTGTCTCCAAGAAGAGCTCCCATTATAGTATATGTTCCTGCTTCAATTCTATCAGGAATTATTTCTGTGAATCCTTTGGTTAATTTATCTACACCTTTGATTTTTATAATACTAGTTCCTGCTCCTACTATTTTGGCACCCATGTTGTTTAAAAATGTAGCAACATTAACTATTTCTGGCTCTCTAGCAGCGTTTTCTATGGTAGTAGTTCCTTCAGCTTTGGTTGCTGCAAGCATTAAATTAATAGTTGCTCCCACAGATGCTACATCTAGGTATATGTTAGCTCCTTTTAATTTTTCAGCTTTAATTATATACTTGTCTCCATCTTCTTCTACAGTAGCTCCAAGTGCTTGAAATCCTTTAAGATGAAGATTTATTGGTCTAGATCCTATTTTGCAACCTCCAGGAAAGTACATTTCCACATATTTATATTTAGCAAGTAGTGCACCCATAAAATAATATGATGCTCTTAGTTTGTTTGATATTTCAGTTGGTATGACTTTATTTTCCATATTTATTGTGTTAATAACTATGGATTCTGTTGCTCTTTTAACATCAACATTTAAATAAGTTAATATTTCTTCTAATGATTCTATATCCGATATTTCTGGAACATTACATATTGTTGCTTCTTCGTCTGCTAAAATCGCTGCTGGAATAATTGCTACCGCAGCATTCTTGGCACCACTTATTCTGATTGTTCCTTTTAACTTTTTGCTCCCATTTACTATAATTTTTTTCATACTATTTACCTCTTATCTTTTCTATAGTAGTATATGCCTAACGACTTTGGCTGTTCCTATTACTTGTATTAATATAATAGCATTTTTTTATATGTTTTTCAAATATATTGCTTCATTTTATTGTTTAAAACATGTCTATTATTTCTTTCAAATCTTTTATAGTCAAAAATCCTTTCCCATTACCTTCTCTATTGAATCTTACCCCAACTCCTCCTTCTTGTTTCCATTCTCTTAAATTTCCTGCATAATCATCAATTAGTATCGAATCCTTTGTGTGAATCATTTTTGTTTTGGATACTTCTTTAGGACAAGGTATAATTGTTATATCTTTAAAATATTGTCTTAGGTAATTTATTTTTAATACAGCTTCATTAATTGAATTAACATGTGTTAATATAGCAAGATTAAATTTATTACTGTTGATAATTTCGTATATATCATCAATAGCGTTATTTATTATGTATTTATCATCAATTATGTTTTCCCAAGGATAGTTGGAAAAAAACATTTTGGCATTTTCTTTTGATATATTTTGATTCTGATAATCGTTATATAGTGGTGTTATTGTGTCTAATATTACTCCATCAAAATCTATATATAAGTTTTTTCTTTCCATAGTTGCCTCCTTTAATACTATTTTATTATTTTATGTATACAAAAGCAAGGCTTTATGCCTTGCTTAATATTAACTGATTTTTTCGTATTTTCCAGTATATTTGTATCCTTGATTAATTAATGATGCTTCATTACTACTGTAAGCCCACGCTATATATCTTTTTCTTTGTATCCATGCTTCTTGTGTTATAGTACGTGTCTTTCTGTGATAGTAATATGTTTTCTTTTCTTTTTCTACTTTATTTGTTACATATCCTGCAAATGTTGATTGTTTTCCATAAATTGGGATTTTCTTTGTAACAACATTACTACATACTGCACTTACTGTTGAATAACTTGATGATGTTGAAGTAGTGGTTGCAGTACCAGCGTTTCTTGTATAAACATCAAAGATATAATATGGTTTTAGTGAACATGTACTTGTACAATAATCATAATTCATACCAATATATACATATTTTTTAGTATTTGAACTCGATGGTTTTGATGACGTTGTAATTCTTCCTGATCTTGTCCAACCACCAGTGGCAGATCCTGTTGTTTTATAGGTTGTATTTGTGACACTATCAATATAATATGTATAACCATCACACGCATATTGGGTTTTATAGCCTAATAGCTTATCATATGTTACGTTGAATATTGGCTGACTTTTATCTGCTTCCTCAACATAATATTTTGTTAACTTATAACCTAGTTTTTCATTTATTTCTAGTTCATGTGTTCCCCAATTGATGTTATTATTATTTGGATTATACTCTATGTTTCCAGACCAATTAGACCACTTACTATATTCAGTTTCATGTTTGATATCTACTACTTTTTCGTATTTATATTTATATATTTCTGGTTCTGGTGCACTTGTACATTCTTTCTTATATGTTGCTTCGGTTACTACGTTACCTTTTTTACCATAGTATTTTCCATTATATAGTACGCAATAATGTTTTACTTCTGGTGTTGTACATTCTTTCTTATATGTTGCTTCGGTTACTACGTTACCTTTTTTACCATAATATTTTCCATTATATAGTACACAATAATGTTTTACTTCTGGTGTTTGTTCACATTGTTTTTTGTAATCAGTTTTACTTACTACATTACCATTTTTTCCATAATATTTTCCGTTAAATATACCACAATAGTGTTTTTCTGGTGTTGGTGTCTTTGTACACTCTTTTGTATAGGTAGATTTGCTTACTACATTACCATTCTTTCCATAATATTTACCGTTATATATTCCACAGTAATGTTTAGTTTGTGTTTTTGTACATTCTTTTATATAAGTAGTTTTGCTTACTACTTTACCATTCTTCCCATAATATTTTCCATTATTTATAGTACATATATACTTAGTTGCTGGTTTTGTTACTCTGCTAATGATATTTGTATTTGTATTTGTGTTTGTATATGTGTTTGTGTTTTCTTTTACTTGTGTTACAGTTTTCTTTTCGCATATATCATTTAAACAGTAATTATAACATCCTAAGTAAGAAATAATATAATCTTCTTCGTCATCGCAAGATAGATTTACTTTCATCTTATATTCATTACCAGTTTTAGTAACTTCTACATAAGATTTATCTGTATCACACATTTTACCATTTTTATCTTTTATGGATAATAGGAGTTTCTTGTCTAACATTTCTCCTAAAGTTAATTTTATTGTTTCACCATCTTGTTTTGGTAATCTATCTGTTGTGAAGTATGCGGTTGCAACTTCTTTCATTGTATTTACGTTATCTCCAAATATTCTATCATATAATGGATTTAATTTTTCTTCAAATGTCTCTGTAAAAGCATCTGATATGCTATCTTTTATTGTGTCTTTTAATCCCGCTTTAGTTGGAAATAGCCATAGTAATAAGAATATTAATAGTATTATTAAAATTAATCCTATTAAAAATCTTTTTATATGATAACTTAATGGCATATTGTTATTATTAACATATGTAACATTTGGATTAGTATATTCATAATTATTATTCATTTTTTACACCCCCTACTTAACTTATTGTCTTACCTTTACTTTTGTGTCTTCTGTATTTTCTAGAGCTTCTTCTTTTTGTTCTTCTTGACGTTCTATTTTAACGACTTTTTGAGTTGTTGGTTTTTCACCATAAATATGAGTATCTTCTATTACTTCTTCTACTACTTTTATATTAGATTGAGATGGAGCACTAGTTGTTGTACTTTCTTGTGGTTCTGATACTGTCGTTTCTTTTTCTTCCACAAATGTTTCTTCTGTTTTTGATTCAATTACTGAATTATCTGGTTTTGTTCCATAAATATGATTATCTTCTATCACTTCTTCTTTAATTTCTACTTTTTTAGTTTGAGTAGAACTTGATGATGAAGTTGATTTTGATTCAGAATTCGAAGACTTATTAGTTGTTTTTTGTGTTGATGGTGTTCCGTATATATGAGTATCTTCTATTACTTCTTCTACTATTTTAGGTTCCTTGCGGTTGTTATTACTATTATCATTTTCATTATTATTTTGTGGTGTTTCTTCATGAACCCAAATTTCTTCAGTTATAACTTCTTTTGGTTGATCATTTTTATGTTCTTCTTCATATTTTTTGATTTGTTCTTGTTTGTTTTCTTCGTCTTTCTTTTCGTTTTCTTTGATTAATTCTTCTTCACGTTTATTTTCTTCTTCGTTTTTCTTTTGAATTTCTTTGTCTGCTTTCTTTACTGCTTCTTTAACTTGTTTTTCAGAAGTCATTTTTACTGCTTCAGATCTATTTTTTGTAACTTTTTTAACATGTTTTGTAATTGTTTTGCTATTTTTGAAGCCACTAGCATAACCAGTTACAGCTTCTCCTAAATCTAGATCACTTTTTCTATAACCATCAATTGCTTCAGTCATATCAACATTCCTATCTAATCCTATAACTGTTTGATTTTGTCTTCTTGCAATTTCTTCGATTATTTCTTCTTTTCCATTTTCTTTCATTTCACAATTTACTACTTTTCCTATTTTGTTATAAATTGTTTCACATGTTAAAGTTTCATTTATTTCTACAAGTGAATTATACATATCTTCGTCTATAATACCTTCTAAATATAGATATGGAACTATTGCTGTTCCTATTATAGAGGAAGCTCCTGCGTTTTTATCCATTTTTGAATCAATATTACCACTCATATAGATGTCTTCAAGCATTTGTCTAATTTCTGCTTTAGTTGAATCATTCTTATTTTTGTTATATTCTAAGATTTTTGCTTCAAATTCATTAAATAACTTGGCTTCTTCTTCATTTTCAAATAAAGTTGATACCCCAGATGTTTCTGTTGCTCCTAATTGGTAATAATAACTTAAATTTAGACAGAATGATAAATAGTTAGCTGCTACTGACTCTTTATCAAGTTTTTCATATTCTCCATCTTCATTTAATAAAATTTTACTTTTACCAAAGAAACTTGATAATTTTTCTGAACTTACTGCTTTTGCATTTGCATAAAGATATGCAGATGTAGTTTCATCAAATGTTAAATATAATTGCTTATCACCTTGTCTTACCGTTGGTGCTGCAACTTCATTAAAGTAATCTTGAGTGTCAACAATTTTGTTAAATGCTTGTTGTTGTCCATCTTCATCCAACATATTAATAAGCTCATCTAATGTTTTGTTTTCCAAGTTTTCTTCTTCTCTTTCATCTGAAGCTTGAATAGTAGTTTGTTTTTTAAATCCTAAAACTTTTTTGGCTTTTGCTGCAATGTTGCCATCTTTAGCAAGTGCTATAGCTGATGTACCAACAATGAAAGCTAATGCAAGGGCTGCTATTTGTTTTATAGATTTACTATTAACTTTTTCTGTTATTTCTGGTACTGGTTCTTCTTTTACGTATTCTTTTTTCATTTCTTCTTCAAAGAATCTACCACTTGCAATTTCACATTTTCCATCGAAATAGTTTCTGAAGAAATGTCCATATTCATTGTTGATTTCTCTCATTTGATTCATGTACTTTGTTGCATCATCTTGATCTGTTATTTTTTTAATTACTAGACCTTCCGGAGTATTAATTCCAACATAATTAATTAATCCCTTACTATCAAGGTCGATTATATATTTTTTATCCATAAAAAATTCCCCCTTCTTTTTGGATGGCTTTTATTGTAGCACTTTGATCGAAATCTGTCAATTACTTTTAAATTAATACATTAAAAAAAGAAATATTAGCGTATGTATTTGTCAAATATTTCTTTTATAAATAAACTATATTCCGTATTTTTGTTGTTATTACTACTTTCTTCATCTTCTTCTAAAGAACAGATTGGAGGAAATAATACACACCACCAGTTATCTCCTTCTCCTTTGCCTAGTGTTACTAGTAATGACTCGTATTCTCCTTCTTTGTACTTTACTCCTTTATATGTTTTTTCTGGAAAGTGATGATAACCATAATCTATGTTAAATTTTTGATTACTGTGTTCATTTTTTAAAGCTTGTTTTATTGTTTGTTCATATTTATTTAAGTTTGTTTTTATAATTTGTCTTGAAGTTTCTATTGTTTTGGAATTTTTTAAATCTTCTGCTAGATCTAGTTCTAAGTTTGTTTTTACTTGTTTTTTTAAATATTGATCATTTACATTATTACTATTGGGAATTATTCTGATTCTAATTGATTCATCTGGAATTATATAATAATTTTCTTTGTAATTATTTGATACTGTTATCAACATTAAACTTGCTAAAATAAAAGGAATAAGTTTTTTCATTTCTATCACCTATCTAGATAATGGTACTTATTCCGTTTTTTTATTCATTTATTTTCTTATATAAACTGCTGCAGTTGTATTATCAATTCCACCTTTTATTTCACTAATATAGTCTTCTTGAGTAATTTTTTGTTTCTCTTCACCTAGTTCACTTATAATATCTTTAAGATAACTATTTGTTATTAAGGCAGTATCTACTATTTGTTTAGCTATATTATCACTTTTATTATTAATTAGTATATTTTCTAATTGTTTTGCAGTCAGAGAGGATGTTACACCGTCTGTTACAGCAATGATTTGATCATATGTATTATCTATTATTTTATATGTTATCATATGTCCTAGGCTTGATGATATGGCATTTGTTAAATAGTTTGACCTTTTGTGAAATCTAATTAATTCTTCGGAAATAATTTGTTTATCTTCTAAAAGATTTTGAACTTCTGAATCATCTCTAGTTTCTTTTTGTAAATGGCTGTTTTCTAAAGTGTATATTCTAGAATCTCCGATGTTTGCTATTAGTGTTTTATTTTTGCCAATAAGTGCTAAAGATAATGTAGTTGCTGCTATAAAAGAAAAGTCTAAATTACTTTTTATATCATAACGCATATACATTAGTTCTGTTTTTAACTTACTAATATCATTTATTTTTTGTATATCTATGTTTTCAAACCAATTTATAATCCATTTAATGACATAGTTACTTATTTTTTCCCCGTCTTGTCTTCCTCCTAAGCCATCTGCTACGGCAATTAGCTTTAGATTTTCTATAATTGGGTGTTCCATAATAATAAATGAATCTTCTTGAATATTTCTATTTCCAATATTGGAAGCTCCAAATAGGGTTTTTCCTATGGTATATTCGGTATGATCTTTAGTAACTTGGATGTTATTTAAAACATCTTCTTTACACTGGTTCTTATGTATTTTTAAATTATTCATCTAGCTTACTTCCTTTAATAAATACATATCTATCAAAGCCATTATAATCTTTTTCTACTAATACTTTATCATTTGGTAAATAATTATTTACTATTTTTCTAATTTTTTCTCCTTGATTTTCTCCAATCTCGAAGGCTATTAGATGTTTTTTATTTAAAATTGTTTTGATATTCTTTAATATTTTCTCATAATAATCTAATCCTTCTTTTCCTCCGTATAGGGCTAATAGAGGCTCGTTTTCTTTTACTTTTTTCTCTACTTTATTTGAATTATCTTTTATATATGGTGGATTACTTATTATTATGTCAAATTTATCATTTATTCCTTTATATAGATCTGTATTTATAAATTTTATACTTGTATTATGTATTTTTTGGTTCTTTTTTGCTACTTTAAGAGCTGTTTTTGATATGTCTGTTGCTGTTATATTATAATTATTATTTAGATTATATAGGGCTATTGCTATTACTCCAGAGCCAGTTCCAATATCTAATATGTTTAGTTTTTGATTTTTAAATTCTTTTTTTATTAAATTGTGTGTTTTTTCTACTAAAATTTCCGTTTCTGGCCTTGGAATTAAAACATTTTTGTTAACATAATACTCTGCATCATAAAAATAAGACTTTTTTAAAATGTATTGAATAGGAAGACCTTTTTTTAACTTTTTGTCTATTTTTTTATATTTTTTATAGTTTTTGTCTGTTAACTCTTGCTCTTTATTTAGAATAAGTTCTGGTATAGATAGATTTAAAACTTGCCCTAGAGCAAGTTTTTGTTCACTTGTAATATCTTTACTTAATATATCTTTAATCTTCATCTTGTTGTAACTTTCTTCTTTGATCTTCTGCAATAAGAGCTTCAATTACTTCATCAAGTTCACCTTCGATGATTCTATCTAATTTGTTTAGTGTTAAACCTATTCTATGGTCTGTTACTCTATTTTGTGGATAGTTATAGGTTCTTATTTTTTCTGATCTGTCACCAGTTCCTATTTTGCTTCTTCTTTCATTTCCTTCAGCTTCTTCTTTTTTTCTTTGTTCTTCTTCGTATATTTTTGTTTTTAGAATTTGAAGTGCTTTTTCTTTATTTTGTAATTGGCTTCTTTCGTTTTGACAAGTTACTACAATCCCTGTAGGAAGATGGGTCATTCTTACAGCTGAATCTGTCGTGTTTACTGATTGGCCTCCAGCTCCTCCGCTTCGATAAACATCCACTTTTATATCTTCGGGCTTTACTTCAATTTCTACGTCATCTCTTTCCGGCATTACTATTACTGTTGCAGTTGATGTGTGGATTCTACCACCTGACTCTGTGGTTGGAATTCTTTGAACTCTATGAGCTCCACTTTCATATTTTAATTTTGAATAGACATTATCACCTTTTATCATGCATTCTATTTGTGAAAAACCTCCAGATGATGATTCTTCAGCATTGATTATGTCTACTTTCCAACCTTGTTTTTCAGCATATTTTTGATACATTCTGAAAAGATCCCCAGCGAAGATATTGGCTTCATCGCCACCTGCTGCTCCACGTAATTCCATAATTATGTTTTTGTCATCATTTTCATCTTTTGGAAGTAGTAATGCTTCAAGTTTTTGTTCTAGCTCTACTTTTTGTGGTTCCAAAATTTGTAATTCTTCCCTAGCTATATCTTTTAAGTCTTCATCTTTTAAAAGTTCTGCATCTTCTTTAATGTTTTCTACTACATTTTTATATTTTCTATATGTTACTACCGTTTCTTCAAGTTTTCTTTGTTCTTTTGCTAGTTTTGTTAAAAGTTCTACATCTTGTAATGTTTCTGGTTTTGTTAACTCTGTACCAAGATCTTCATATTTTTTTTCTATTTCATTTAATCTTTCTATCATTTTATCACCTTATTCTTGGTCTAATTCATCTTCGTCTACTATTACTAAGTTTTTATATTCATCAGTTATATCTGATATGTCATCATCACTATCATCATTATCAAACATTTCATCTTCTTTTTCTACTTCTTCATCATCGTAATCTTCAATATCTTCTTCATAGTCTTCTAAATCTTCATCATCGTTTAGTTTTTTAGCTTTATAGTTTTCTTGAAGATCCCATGTTCCGTCTTCTAAAAGTACAAATCTTTTATCTTTGGTTAAAGCTGTATAAAAATCTCCGATTTTATTTTCTAAAGTTTTGTTTGATAACTCTAATAATTCTACTATTTGTTTAAATAGATCAAGTGTTGATACCTTCTGTTTAGCTTTTAGTAATAGATAAGCAATATCATTGTAAGACATCAATTCTAATTCTTCTTTTTTTAATCTTTTTGCCATATTTACATCCTTTCTTTAAACCATTATATGTACTTTATATTATATTGTTTCATAGTTTATTTTTAAGAGAAAACTTGCGCCCTCTATCTGATAATTAATAATAACGTGTTTATGTTCATTAGTCAATGAAAATATTTCAAAATTATTACTAAATTTCTGGTTTTCTTTGACTAACTCATAAATAACGGTTTTATTTTTAAAATCTATGTTTATTATTAATTCATCGTTTTCTTTTATTAATAGTAATTTCTTTTGGTCAAATGTTATTTTATCACTACTATCTTTTACCACTAACACATCGTTATCTATTATGCCTTCTTTTTCTATTATATAATCATTTATTTCTATTTTTATTTTTGCTTTTTTCATAGTATCACCATTTCAATTTCAGATTATAGCATATTTTTTTACTATTGCACATAATTTTATTATTTTTTTTCATACTAATTTTGAAAAGGAGTCTTTGTATGAAAAAGAAAATACTTAAAAAAACTACTAAATTAATGTTTTTGTTTTTTTCTATTTTTTTTGGATTCTTTGTTTTGTTTAATTTAATTGGTTTTTTATATGCTTTTATTACTCCTAAAATCGATATTAAAAGTGCAAATGCTTTTTCTGTATATGATAACAAAGGAGCTCTTGTTTTTCAGGGAAATGGTAATGATTCGTGGGTAGATCTCAAAAATTGTAATTCTAATATTGTTGATGCAACAATAAGTGTTGAAGATAAAAACTTTTATAAACATTGGGGTTTTGATTATTTAAGAATAGCTAAGGCTATGGTTGTTAATATTTCTTCGGGAGGTATTAGACAAGGAGCTTCCTCTATTACGCAGCAATACGCTAAAAACTTATTCTTAGATTTTGAGCAATCTTGGAAAAGAAAATGGAAAGAAATGTGGCTTACTTATGAACTTGAAGCTCATTATAGCAAAGATGAAATTCTGGAAGGATATTTAAACACTATAAACTATGGTCACGGTATGTACGGAATTAGTAATGCTTCTAAATACTATTTTGGTAAGGATGTTAAAAATTTATCACTTGCAGAAGCTTCAATTTTGGCAGGTATTCCTAATAGTCCTTCAAATTATTCTCCGGTTGATAACTATAAACTTTCTAAGGAACGACAAAAAGTTGTACTTTCTAGAATGTATAATAATAAATATATAACAAAACAAGAAATGGATAACGCTTATAACGAACAACTTGTTTTTAAAAATGAAGAATTTGGTACAGGGCTTTCTTCTTTAATATATTATAATGATGCTGTTATGAGTGAACTTAATGAGATTGGTACTATTCCTAGTAGTTATTTGGATACTGGTAATATTAAAATTTATACTACTCTTGATTTGGATGCTCAAAATGCTTTAGAATCTGGTCTTAAAAAGAATGCTGTTAATAAAAAGAGTGAGACAGCTAAAGTTATGATGAATCCTAATGATGGTTCAATTTTGGGATTAATCGGAGGAATTAACTACGGAAATAGTCAGTTTAATAGAGCTATTAATTCATATAGACAACCTGGTTCTACTGTTAAACCTTTTTTATATTATAAAGCTTTAGAGAACGGTTTTACTCCAAGTACTTCATTTTTTAGTAAAGAAACTAATTTCTATTTTGACAAAAAACAGGTTTATTCTCCAAAAAACTATGGTAATATTTATGCAAATAAGGAAATATCACTAGCGGCTGCAATTGCCTATTCTGATAATATTTATGCTGTTAAAACTCATTTGTTTTTAGGAGAAGAAGAGCTTTATGACACTTTAAGAAGTGTTGGAATAACTTCAAAACTTGAAAAGTCTCCTTCTCTGGCACTAGGAACTTATGAAGTTGGTATGGTTGAAATGACTGCCGCTTATGCTGCTTTGGCAAATGGAGGAAAACCTGTTTATCCTCATATGATAAGAAAAGTTGTGGATAAGAAAGGTAATGTTTTATATGAGTATAAAGAAAAACCTCTAAAAATTATTCTTGATAGTGATATTACTTTTATTGTTAGTGAACTTCTTACTGGTACTTATGACTCTAATTTAATCGATTATACTTATCCTACATGTATAAGTATGACAAGCAGCATTACTAATAAGTATGCTATTAAAACTGGTAGTACCGATACTGATTCGTGGGTTATTGGATATACACCAGATATTGTTTTTACATCTTGGGCTGGTTATGATGATAGTTCTAATATCCCTAGTGAGGTTATTGCGGGTAATAAAAATTCATGGGTTACTAGTATGGAGTCTTACTTTAAAAAGAGAGATGCTTCTTGGTATGATGTTCCTAAGGATGTGGTTGGTGTTTTAGTTAATCCAATAACTGGTAATGTGGTAAGAAGTTCTAACGAGAATAAGAAAATTTTATATTATTTAAAAGGTACAGAGCCTATGTTATCGGAGGTGAATAGTGTTGATAAACAAAAAGAAATCTTCAATAAATCGTGAGTATTTATATTACTTAATGAACGATCTTGGACTTTTAAATGATTATGAACTTGATAATCTTGATATTTCTTTTGATGATTTTGATGATCCTGATGATGAAGTAGTTGAAAAGTTAGAAAAATACCGTGACACTAAAAAGTAGAGATTTGACATCTCTACTTATTTATTTGGGTACCTCCCCATTCTACCAAGGTGAATCCTTTTCTCTTTGGAGTCTTGATTTCTTGCTTTTTTATTTTGATTGGTTTATCTAAAGGTTTATATTCCATTAAAACTCTTATTATAGTATCTGGTTTCGGATTTACTTCTAGGGGCATAATGTTATTTATTGTTTCTATGCTTGCAAAATGGATGTAATTATATTTGTTATGTTCTAATTTTGGCAGCCAATATATTATAAATTCATTGGCTTCTCTTTCAGTTAATCCTATTTCTTTTAAAGTTTTTTCCAAGAATGATATTGTATCTTTTCCTCTTACAATGAAACCTTCTTTTTCTTCTTGACTATAATTATTGGTTCCTTCCCAATATAGTCCATATAAACTTCTTCCTGTTTTATTATCTATTAAATTTCCATTTGGATAAGCGGTAACATTCCAACTATTATCATATTTTGGATAAGTTGTTGTTAGGGTTTCTGATTTTAATAGTTTTACTGTAACATCTATTGTTTTTTCTGGGTAAAGATATATTATTGGTTTATAAGCGACCATTGGATCGCACTTATACTTGTTTTCAACGATATAATTATAACTAACTTTGGAACTAGCATTTATTTTATTCTTTTCTATTGGTAAGATAAATAATTCGTATGTTGATGGACAAGGACCACAACTTCCATCATATCCAATATCTATTTTTATTTCATTTTCGTGAATATTTATTTTTCTTATACCATTTGTTTTTCCACCACAATAATCATTTTCTGCAAAAACAATTATGTAATTATGTTTACTAAAATCATTAGGTGTTAAACTTGTTTTTATGTTATATATATTAGTAAATTCTTGATATTCTTCATATGTTTTTATTATCTGTTTGTCGTATTTGTTAATATCTTCATAGTCTTTGTTTTCAGAGCTATATTTTATAGTGTCAATATAATGATTATTTTTTGGTGTTTGACTCATTTTTTGATATATAATAATTCCTGAAATGATTACAACTATACATATAATTGCAATTATAATTATTAATTTCTTTTTGTTTTTCATAATGACCTCTTATTATATTATTTCTACTTCCTCACTTTGTTTTATGTTAAAAGCATTAGCATCATCTGAATCTAGATGTAATTCAAAATAAGAATTTGGTGCTTCTTTTATTTTAACATTTGAAAGTATTCCACCTTTTTCACCAGTAACTTTTATTTGATATACATCTTTTATTAAATTATATTTTTCGCGTTCTTCTTTAGTTATATGAATATGACGATCTGCAATTATGCAAGCCCTTCTAGATATTTTACCTTTTGGGCCAATTATAGTTATTTCTTCTGCTTCAGATAAATCTCCAGATGATTTTACTGGAGGACTCATTTTTAAAAAATAGGCATCAGTTCTAGATATTTCTACTTGAGTATAGTTTCTACATGGTCCAATTATTCTGACGTTTTCTATTTTTTTGCTATTTTTTTCTAATGTTACCGTTTGATTTGCAGAAAATTGTCCTGGTTGATTTAAACTTGTTTTTATAGATAGTGTCTCATCAAACAATTCTTTATAATCTTCTTCTGTTAAGTGAATGTGTCTTAACGATATTCCTACTTTTATTTTCATATATATCACCAAATTCATTATATCTCTTTTTTTAGTATGTTTCTAGTATTAAATAGTATTACTTTTCATATATTTTACTGGAGATGATTTTTTATGAATAATAGCTATTTTAATCCTAATAATAATCCTAATTTGGGATATAATGACATGACTGGAAGTACTGGTGCTCCAAATATGGGAGTTAGTTCTGTATCTAATAATCCTAACTTTATTGCTCCTTCCAGTACAGACCTTCCTATGGAGCAATCATATGTTGAAAATATTTTAAGAATGAATAAGGGTAAAGTTGCTAGTTTTTATATGACGTTCCCTGATGCTGGAGAATGGAAAGATAGGATATTTACTGGTGTTGTAGAGCAAGCTGCTAGAGATCATTTCGTTATTAGTGATCCAAAAACTGGCAAGTGGTATTTACTTTTAGCCATTTACTTGGATTATATCGTTTTTGATGAAGAAATTAATTATAAAATACTATAATTTAAAGAATTTTGCTAAAAAGTTCTTTTTTTGTGATAAAATAGTATTTGTTTTTGAAAGGAGTTATTATGAAAGAAGATTTATTAAAAGAATTTAGAAATGAATATACTATGAAATTGAAAATGAAACAAAAGAATGATAAAGATTTAAAAACCTTAATGGAAAGAAAAAATATATTAGAAAACAGTCCTTTAATCAAGAGTTATATTGAATTAACAGAGGCAATCAATCAACTTAAGAATAATACCTGTTCAATTAATGATATTTTTTCAAGCACTTTATCTGAATTTGAAAGCAAAGGTTTAACTGATGAAACTAATGAAATATATTTTTATTTAGGATCTTTTGATATTGACGATCACGGGAATGAATACCAAGTCGATAGAAATGATGATTTCATATTTCCTTTATTTAATTGTTATATGGACATTGAATCTAAAAAAGTTATTGAGATTCCTTTCGATGATGCTGATGAATTTGAATATAAAAACAAAGTTATAATTACTTCAAGTTACCCTGATGCCCTTATGATTACTGATATTCGCAATGATTATTTTTGTGACGCTTTGTATGAAGGACAAGAAATTGCTTGTAAAAAAGTTTTATCTAGAAATAAAAAGAACTTGTAGATTTTTATTTTAAAGTTCTTTTTTTTATGATATAATTCTTTAAGAAGATAGGTGATTTTTGTGATTATTTATGTTAT
>CADBUX010000009.1 GCA_902797995.1 uncultured Erysipelotrichaceae bacterium
TTAGCATTTTGAAATCCAGTTACTTGAGTTTTAATCCATTTCCAATCATAACGATATAATTTAGAATTACTCAATCGTAGATTACTACTAAATGGTTCATTACCAAAAAGAACAATAGCACCATCATCTTTAATCAGTTTAGAGAGCTTGTCCCACATCTGATCAAAAGGAATAATCTGATCCCAAGAATATCCAGTCACTGCATATGGTGGATCAGTTATAATAGCATCAACTTTTATTCCTTGCTCAATAAGATAATCCATTACTTTTAAACAATCACCTTTATATAAGTTACCTAATCTTGTAGAGTAGTATGGACTACAAGTTTCTAATTTGTCACCTCCTTATTATATATATTTAGTTTTTTGATAACGAGATCCCTATAAACTCGATAAATTACTTTATAGCATCAACGAATTTATCAAGACCACTTCTTAAGCAGAACTTAATAATTGCACTTTTCTTAACAATAGTTATATGTTTAGAATAAGTTCTATATTTACTTATAATTTCCTGATCGGTTAATCTATCAATAAAAGTAGCATCAAAGATATTTTTTTCATCTTTATTTAAAGTAGAGTAAGCAGTAAAGTAGCTGTTTAAGAAACTACTCATTTTTTCTTCATCTCTCATATTTTTGATAATTATGCTTTCTATTTTTGAACTAGTATTCCTTTGCGAAGAACCATATTTTTCCCCATACGATGCGATAGATGTAGAATTATAATTGAAACCATTTTCCAAAGTTAGTAGGAAGTTCTCGACAATATCGAGTGTTATAAATATTAGTTCTTTGAATTTTTCAATTGGATACTGATTAGCAACATAGTCTGTTAAAAATTCAGTTCTTCTTTTTCTCATATAGACCTCCATTTCTTACAAAATAAAAAGAGAGCAGTGACTAAAAAAAGTCAGTTTGCTCTCATGCACACATTAACACTACTATATAAAGATAGAGGGGAAAAATCTACTAGGACATTTTGTTGTAAGTTAGAATTATTATAATAGTTAATCCAAATCATATTACTCAATCCCCCTCAAGTATTACGATAGAAAACTCCTTTTAAATACTTGGTTCCTATAATAGCATTAGGGTTTTTTCAAGTCAATTCCCAATTCGTGGAATAAATAAAAAAAGGATATTTAAATCCTCTCCTTATAGTTATGACTCATTATAATCATTTTATCCCTTGACTTTTGAAAAATCAAACACTTTATATGATAAGTTATAAACTCTTTATAAACTCTAAATGTTGATTTAGCCTTGTTTTACAAAGTCTTCTGAAGTTTCGTAGATTAAAATATCGTCAATTTCACAATCTAAAATATAACAAAATTTAGCAAGAATTTCTGATGTAAATGCATAATTCTCACCATTATAATACTTCTTAACAATTTCATATTTTACATTTGCAAGTTTGCTCATAGTACTAATTGAAATGCCTTTTTTATCCATAAGCTCATTTAATTTAAGTTTAACATTTCCGAAATTAGTTTTATAATCTATTTCCTTAATACCCATGATACCCATCCTTTCTTGAAACTAAAAAAAGAGCAGTACTACCAAAAAATTATGGATAATACTGCTCCCATATAAGTTTAAATATTTTTTACTACCTTAATCATTATATCACATAATTCGACAATTTTATAAAAAAAATAACTATCCACATCAGAATAGTCAAAACTTTACGAATTAGTATTATATAATTTCGATCAAATGAGTAAAAAAATCATTTATAGTTGAAAAGTTAATTTTATCAAGATAATCCAAGAATAGTGAATGAATATCTTTTTTGTTTAATGATCTATCAATAGTTATTTCTAATAGATCATCATCCTTATTTATATATAGCTTAAGAAAATAATAATTTTTCATTTCATAATCCAGTTTGTTCGTGGCATCTTTCTTTTTTTCAGGAATTGATTTTTCATAAGTAAATAAGTTTAAAGTATATGAATCCTTATTAATAGTATGGTGATCAATAGCAAAATCACTAATACTTTTATTATTAGTTTCAGAGTCTACAAAAACATTAGTAATTGAATTTTTTTTACTTTGAATTATTGATTTTAACTTATTAAAATTATCCATAACTAACCACCTGTAAAAACATTATAACACACTACAAAAAATATATTACATTTCTTTATTATTATTTTCACTTTTTTTATTTTTATTCCTTTTTAGCTTATTTAATAATCTATCTTTTTTATATTTTATAATGTCATCCTTATAATATATATACTGGCATATAAGACTTGTATCTGCAAAATCCACATCCTCGTATTTATCTTTAGGTTCAACATACGAAATTAAATGTCTTTTAAATTGTGCCATTTCTTCTTCAATATCATCAGGTAAAGATCCACAATATTTTCCTTCTAATGCATCAAGTGTTTGTAATATAACAAACATACCTTCATGAATCTCGTGGTTATCATAAACATATTTACTCATAATAAAATCACCTCGTGTGTGATGTTAACTCTTAATAATAATTAAAGCAAGTCATTTACAATAAAAAAAGAGTAGAAGTTATCTACTCAAAAAACATAATATCTTAATCTTCCGACTCCTTTTATTTATCTAATTTAATATATTCATCTCCAGTATAATAATATATATTCTTATCTTTTAAATCCGAATAATAATTCTTTACTTCTTTAATCAATCCATCATCTTTCCATTGATAATTTATTACTTTGTTTTCAATATCATCAGGGTACATTTCTTTAATTGATGAAGCATATTCATTACCATCTTTAGGTATTTCATATTTTACTACTTTATTATCATTTAATTCAAAAGTAAACTTATATGGCATTGAGCTTCCAGATCCACTTATTATCTTATTATCTACTACATAATATGATTCTTCTGATATCCACATATAAGCATATCTATAATTATCATCTTCCGTTATACCAAACCCATTGTAATCAATAAACATTTTATACCTATCTTCATTCTTCTCTGGATTTGTATCATTATCAATAATATATTGAACTGCAGTATCATATAAATGTTCATTATCAGTTATATAATTTTCTTTATTACTGCAACCTGTAATTATAAATAAACTTACGATCACCATTAAACATAAAAATATTTTCTTTTTCATATATTCACCTTCTATTTAAATTATACCATATTCTTTTACTTTTTAATATACTCGTAATATTACTATTTTGCGAATTATTAATCATAATATTTTATCACACACAAAACACATATAAAATGTGTTTAAAAATAAGTGTCAGAGTGTTACAAGTCAGTACTCTAATTCCTCACAAAAATGAGTATATTTTAACCTATTTTTTATTATTTTTCTTTCTTTTTTACTAAAACTTGCAAGATCTCATTTGCTAAAAAGTCCCATTTTATAAGCGTTTAAGCAATGTACAGTATAAATACAAGGCAGGCAGTTTATATTAGTTTTATTTTCATTCATTTATATCACCTACTTTTTTTATTATATGTGCAGTAATCATACAATAATTATAAGAATTTATTGTTATTATAATATCATCTATTTCACAATAATAATTCTTTCCTTTTTTATATATTATTGAATTTTTATCTTGTATTTTATTTTTTAAATAATCAACAACATCATTATCTATTTGTAATTTGTTTTTTATTCTTTCTATACCTAGTTTCGTTGTATGTATTTTATTTATATTATAAACCAATTCATTTTGACTCTTAAAGATTTTTCTCTTTATCACTAATTATCTTGTTTTTTCTTTAATAAAGCTTTAATTGTTTCAATTTTTTCTAATAGTTCTCTTTTATTGTTTTCTATTTCTTCTCTATCTTCATCTTCAAAATCTTCCCACATTGCCCATTCAGTAATATTATCTTTTATTTGTTCTATGAAACTTGATATTATCTGTTCTTTACTTATATCAAAACTATAAAAATCAGTTTTGTTATTTTCATGGATAATATAGGTTTTTAATTCTGAATAAATATTTACTTCTCCATATGCTTCTAAATGCAAATATAGACAGAATGGCATTTCTTCTTTTAATGATAATATACTATTGTTAACTATGTCAAAAGGAACATTAGTTATATAAGATGCAGTACAATTAAAATCTCCGATGGTTATATTTACCCAACCAGAGTCTGGAATTCCTAAAACAGTTTTTTCTTTCATTATTAGTTCACCACTTTCATTTTATCACAAAAAAAAGAAGCAGACAAATTGCTTCTTCATAGTATTAGATTATTTTTTAAAAATGGCATCGTTCATAGGTACTTTACCTACATATTCGCTTTGACCAAATGCTAATATACATAAGAATATTGGTGACAAAATTATCAATAAAAAAGCAATTATTTTTCATTAATTACTTTTTCTTTTAAATCCTTGTCAAATTCTTTATTTTTAATCATTTCTATTTCTAGTTTATATGGAGCATGTTCATCAACATAGGGTGTTTCTAGTATTTTAGGAATGTTTTCTAGTTTTTTATGATGAATAATTTTGATTAAAGCATCAAATCCTAGATATCCAAATCCAATATTTTCATGTCTATCTTTATGGGCTCCAAGAGGATTTTTACTATCATTTATATGAATACATTTTACTTTATTTAATAATTCCATGTCTTCAAGTTTTTTTAAGAACGCATCAAAATCGCTCATATCATAACCTGCATCTGATAAGTGACAAGTATCAAGACATATTCCTATATTTAGATATTTTACGCCATTTATAATAGTTTTTATTTGTTCTAAGGTCTTACCTAACTCTGTACCTTTTCCTGCCATAGTTTCAAGTAATATATTTGTCTTAGTAGTGGGAAGTATTTCATTTAAAGCATTAATTATATTCTTTAAACCTAGTTCTTCTCCAAGACCCACATGTGAACCTGGATGAAGCACTAATTTTTCTATACCTAGTTCTTCACACCTCTTACATTCTTGCTTTAAGAAGTTTATTGAAAACTGATATTTATTTTCCTCGGAATTAGCAAGATTTATAATATATGGAGCGTGTACTATTACATCTTTTATATTAATATTATTTTCTTTCATTTTGTTCCATGCTTTAATAGTTAAATCCTTGCTTAGAGGAATCCTATTAGTGTTTTGAGGAGCTCCAGTATAGAACATAAATGTTGTGCTTCCATATGATAATGCTTCATCAAGTGAACCTAAAAGTTGGGTATCTTTTTTAAATGATACATGTGACCCTATTTTTAACATAACTCATCTCCTTAAAATGGCATTTTAAAGTTACCATTTGCCATTTGTTTCATCATTTTTCTACTTTGTTCAAATTGATTTAATAGTCTGTTTACTTCTTGGACAGATCTTCCGCTACCTAAAGCAACACGCTGTTTTCTACTTGCTTTCATTATCTCTGGATTTCGTCTTTCTTCTTTTGTCATAGAAAGTATTATAGCTTCAACATGAGCAAGATCTTTTGGATCTATATTTATATTATTAAGACCCATTTTTTTAGCACCGGGAATCATCTTTAAAATACTTTCTAGTGAACCTAGTTTTTTAATTTGTTTCATTTGAGAAAGAAAGTCTTCTAAATCATACTTACCACTTCTCATCTTTTTTAATGATTTTTCGGCTTCTTTTTCATCAATTACTTCATTTGCTTTATCTACTAAAGATAATACATCTCCCATTCCTATAATACGTGATGCCATTCTATCAGGAAAAAATGCATCAAGGCCATCAAGTTTTTCAGAAGTTCCTATAAACTTAATTGGAACATTAGTTAAATGACGAACAGATAATGCTACTCCTCCACGAGTATCACCATCAAGTTTTGTAAGAATAACTCCAGTAAGTTCAAGATTTTCATTGAATCCTGTTATTACATTAATAGCATCTTGCCCCATCATAGCATCTATTACTAGAAGTGTTTCCTCAGGTTTTATTTCTTCTTTTATGTTTTTTAACTCATCCATTAATTCTTCATCTATATGAAGACGACCTGCAGTATCTATTAAAACATAATCATAACCATTTTCTTTAGCATATAAAAGAGCATTTTTACTTATCTCTACAGGACTCGCTTTACCTTCTTCATATACTTCGATATTTAATTCTTTACCTATTTGTTTTAATTGATCTATCGCTGCCGGGCGATATACATCACAAGCTACTAAAAGTGGTTTTTTGGAGTGTTTTTTTCTTAAAAAGTTAGCAAGTTTTCCTATTGTTGTAGTTTTACCTGAGCCTTGCAGCCCTACAAGCATAAGACAAGCAGGATTACCAACGATATTAAGTGGTGCTGCTTCTCCCCCAAGAAGCTCTTCTAATTCATCACGAATAATACCTACAAACATTTCTCCAGGTGTTAGACTTTTCTTTACTTCTTCTCCCAAAGCTTTTTCTTTTACTTTAGAAGTAAATTCACGAACAACTTGGTAGTTAACATCGGCTTCAAGAAGAGCTAAGCGAACTTCTCTTAACATTGGATCTATGTTTTCTTCTGTTATTTTTCCATGTCCTTTGATATTTTTTATTACTTTTTCTAGTCTATCACTTAAGTTTTCAAACATTTATATCACCATTTAAATTGTATCAAAAAAAGAAAAAAAAAGAAAGAACTATTGTTCTTCATATATATCTATTCCATATTTATTATGGTGTGTGTCATAAAATATATAATTTTTTATTGGATTAAATGTAAGTGATGCAAATACTACGTATCCTAGTATTATTAAAACTATACTTGCTTTGTTAAGTGGACTATCTTGTTTTTCTTTCTTTAATAGATAAAAACTAAATATTTCATATAATATTATGACTATTATAAGCCATCCAATTGATACAATCATGTTTTCTCCAAGCCAGTTATATAAAGGTAAATACCCTATTAGATATACTATAATACTTGTTACCATTACTATAAATGTATTAAGTATATAATTATTTATCTTTATATTATATTTTCTTATTAAAAGATACTCTATAATGCTCCAGAAGAAGAATCCACTATAAAGAAGCTTCATATGTTCCCAAATGCTTTCATTTACTGGAAAAAGCACTGCAAATACTGGATTTGGTAACCATTCATATAAAAAATGAAATAGGAATGTTAATGCAAGTACTCCAAAAAAACTAATTATTTTTATTTTTTTTAAATTCATATCATCACCGTTATTAGTGTATGTAAAAAGATATAGAATTATTTATCTATATCTTTATTTTAAATCTTTTAATTCTTCTTCTAAATCATCTTTTGATCTAAAACCTAAAAGTTCTTTTTTTATTTCTCCATCTTTTACTATTAAAAGGTATGGTATTGACATAACTTTATATTTTTTTGCAAGTTCCTCGTTTTCATCTACATTTATTTTTATTATATCAACGTTTTCTAATTGTTCCAAAACTTGTGATAACATTTTGCAAGGACCGCACCAATCTGCATAAAAATCTACTATTGTTAAATTTTTTATTTCTTCTAACTTTTCATTTGAATATTGTTTAATCATACTCTTCCTCCTTAATAATCTATTTTACCTTGTTTTTTTATTTTGTCTACATAATTTTGATTAATTACTTTATGTTTTAATAATGAGTCTATTATTTCTTTATTGGTTCTGTTTTCATCTTTGTTATCTTCATAATTCTTAGTTATAGTATAAATATCTTTTAATGAATCATTCATATTTTCTACTATATTAGATAGTCCTGGAGATGAGTTTATAATTACTGGAGTAAGGGTTGATTCATCAAACAGTTCTTGATTAAATATTGGTTGTTTTGCAAAGAAAAGTACTGCAAATACAATTATATATGTCTCTATTAATCCTACAATAAATCCTAATATTTTTGAAGGAATACCTAAAACTATAGTAAATTTTAATATTTTTTCAAAAACTCCTGTTATTTTGATAAGTACTATTAATACTGCTGATAATAGTGCAAGCAAACTTAAGAATGCTACTAATTGATAGAATAATATATTAAGTGATTTTAGTCCATTAAAACTAAAAAATGGTAAGTTAAAGCTTAAAAAATTAGCTATAGGATTTTTAAACATCCATGCAAGTATAAAACAGATAATAGTACCTATAAGTACAACACTTTGTTTAAAAAAGCCATTATGAGCACCAGTTATACCCCCAGATATTAAAACTATAATTATTAAGATATCTACAAAATTCATAAACTACTCCTTTCAAATATAGTATATATTACTATTATATTATTTATCAATAGTAGCTTTAGCACATGCAAGTTTTGCAACTGGGATTCTATATGGGCTACATGAAACATAATCTATTCCAATTTTAGATAAAAAATTAATACTATCTTCATCTGCTCCTTGTTCCCCACATATACCAATTTCTATGTTTTTATTTACTTTTTTTGCTTTTAGTATTGCATCTTTTATTAAGCTTCCAACGCCTTTTATGTCAAGTGTTTCAAATGGATTAAAGTCCATTATTCCTTTGTCATAATAATCATCTAAGAACTTGCCAGCATCATCTCTAGAAAAACCGTATGTCATTTGGGTTAAATCATTGGTACCAAATGAGATAAATTCTGCATCTTTGGCAAGGGAGTCTGAAATTAGAGCGGCTCTTGGAACTTCAATCATTGTCCCTATTTTATAATTATGTTCTTTTGTGTTAGATATTTCTTTATATGTATTATTTATTATATCTTTTATATAGGTTAATTCCTTTTCGGTTCCTACTAAAGGTACCATTATTTCTAAATGTGTTTTTATACCTTTTGATTCTACCTCTTCTTTTGCTTTAAATATTGCTTTAGCTTGCATTTGTACTATTTCTGGAAAAGTAATTCCAAGTCTTACGCCGCGATGCCCCATCATTGGATTAAACTCTTTTAACTCTTCTATTCTTGATTTAATACTTTGTTTTGATATGTTAAGATCAAGTGCTAATTTATATATTTCATTTTCGTCTTTAGGTAAAAATTCATGAAGCGGTGGATCAAGTAATCTAATAGTTACAGGAAGCCCGTTCATTACCTCAAATAATTTTATAAAGTCCTCGATTTGATATGGCAATATTTTATCAAGCACTTCTTTTCTTTCTTCTACTTTACTTGCCAGAATCATTTTTCTAAAATTAAATATTCTTTCTTCTTCAAAAAACATGTGCTCAGTTCTACATAACCCAATTCCGGTTGCTCCCAAGGAAAGAGCTTTTTTCGCATCTTTTTCATTATCAGCATTAGCACGAACTTGTATTTTTGAAAACTCTGATACATATTTCATAAATTCTTCAAATTCAGAAGATGTATTCTCACTACTTGTTGGTACTTTTCCTAGGTAAACATTGCCATTTGTACCGTCTACACTAATATAGTCTCCTTCTTTTACAAGGCCATTTTCATATAGAATAACTTTATTTTTTTCATCTATTTTTAAAATTTCACATCCTGAGACACAAGGAGTTCCCATAGTGCGAGCTACTACTGCAGCATGAGATGTCATTCCACCGCGAACTGTAACTACTGCTTTTGATTTATTCATACCTTCAATATCTTCTGCAGACGTTTCAAGTCTTACCAAGATAATATCTCTTTCGCCTTCATCATATGCTTTTATTACATCTTCTGCATTAAAATAAACTTTACCAGAACCTGCTCCTGGAGAGGCCGCAATGCCTGATGCTATTTTTGTTTTATTTTTTAAATCATCACTATTAAATGTTGGATGAAGCATTCCTTCAATATCATTACTAGTTATTCTAGAAATTGCTTCTTCTTTAGTTATAGTTTTTTCTTTTATCATATCAATTGCAATTTTTATTGCTGCTTTTCCAGTTCTTTTGCCATTTCTGGTTTGTAGTATATATAGTTTTCCACTTTCTATTGTAAACTCCATATCTTGCATATCTTTATAATACTTTTCTAGTTTTTTTGCTATACTATAAAGATCTTTATAAATATTAGGTATTTCTTTTTCTAAATTTTCAATACTTTTTGGAGTACGGGTGCCTGCTACTATATCTTCTCCTTGAGCATTCATTAAATATTCTCCATATAATTTATTTTCCCCAGTCGCGGGATTTCTACTAAAGAGAACACCAGTTCCAGAATTATTATTTAAATTACCATAAACCATTTCCTGTATATTAACTGCAGTTCCCCAGTCATCAGGAATATTATTCATTTTTCTATAGTATTTTGCTCTTTCGTTATTCCATGATCTAAATACTGCCATAATTGCTTCTTTTAATTGTTCTTTTGGCTCATTTGGAAATGGAGTACCTGCTAAGGTGTGATACTTGGCTTTAAACAAAAATACTAATTTTTTTAAATCATCAGTAGTTAATTCTATATCTAGTTTAATATGCCTTTCACTCTTAAACTCATCTAATATTCTTTCGAATTCGTCCTTATCAAAATTCATTACTACATCACTATACATACTTATAAATCTGCGATAGCAATCATAAACGAATCTTTCATCAATTGTTTTGGATAATTCTCTTACTATTTCATCGTTAAGTCCTAAGTTTAATATCGTATCCATCATTCCAGGCATAGAAATTCTTGCACCACTTCTAACGGATACTAAAAGTGGATTTAGTTTGTCTCCAAATCTTTTGCCTGTTTCAATTTCTAAGTTTGCTATTGCTTTATCAAGTTCATTTAATACTTTTTTGCTTATGATCTTATCACTTTTATAATAATTAATACATGCTTCTGTAGACACAACAAAACCTCTTGGTACAGGAAGACCTAAATTAGTCATTTCACATAGATTAGCACCTTTCCCTCCCAAGAGTTCTCTCATGTCTTTATTTCCTTCTTTAAAACTATATATATATTTCATGAAATCATCTCCAATTTAGCAAAAAACGCAGAAAATCTTCTGCTATTATTATTTTTTACTTAAAACTATATATGCTGAGCCATTAATTACATAGGATTGTCTAGTCTTTTTATAATATTTATCGTTTTGTATACTTGGCGTAAATGAGTAATATGCTTCTTTAGTAGTTATATGTTTTTTACTAGTTTCTCTACTTTTTAATTTTATATATGTTTCAATAACATATGAATCATTCATACTTGAAGAAGGTATCATTATGTCTACTGTATTATTATAGTAGGTTACTTTTAATGAGTCAGTATTGTTACTTGACTGTGAAATGCTTACAGGTAAGTCATTAATTGTTATTTTATCGGCAATTAATTCATAAGAATCTCCTAGAATATCGGTTATATTAAATGTAGATTTTTCACTTAGTAAAGATTCTGTGTCTTTTCTATTGACATGCGTTTTATATGTTACTTTATAGACCCCTTCAGAAATATACTTAATATCTTTTGTAACATACATCTCTCCTTGAGCTAGATTTTTATTTACAGAAGAATACGTAGTAACTTTATCAATTTTATATTTATTGTCCAAAGTTTCTTTTTGAAATGAAAGTATAACAAAAACATTACCCACTAATACTAAGATAATTCCAGTAATAAATAAAAATCTAATATAAAAATTAGTATTTCGTATAATTTTTTTCATTTATATACCCCTTTTACCTTATATAAATTATATTACATTCATAAAAAATATACAAGTAAAATAACTGCTATAAATTAATATTTTATACTTTTTTACATATATTTTACTGGGTGAAGGTTATGAAAAATTTAAAAACTTTAATTATTAGTATAATGATACCAATTTTAGTCGGTCTTATTGGTAGTCTACTTGGCAATTCAAGTATGGGTTTTGATATTATTAATAAACCTAGTTTTAATCCTCCGGCTGTAGTCTTTCCTATTGTTTGGACAATTCTATATATTTTGATGGGGATTTCTAGTTATTTAGTATACGTTTCTAATAGTAAAAACAAAAATAATGCTTTAAGAGTATATGCTGCTGGGCTTGTTTTTAATATGCTATGGACTTTTTTCTTCTTTAACTTAAAATGGTATTTTTTCTCATTTTTATGGATTATTGTACTTATTGTACTTGTAGCTGTTATGATTTATAGATTTGTAAAGATTAGTAAGCTTGCAGGGTATTTACAAATACCATATCTTATTTGGCTTATATTTGCCTCTATATTAAATTTTTCTATTTTTATGTTAAACTAAAAAAGAAACAATGTTTCTTTTTTTAATTGAATGCAAGCTCTACATTTAAATCTTCATCTTCTAGTGCTATATATAGAAAGATTAAACCACTTATTGCTATTAGAAGTGAGGCTATAAACGATAAATAAACTAAATCTTGTTTCTTATTACTATCAAATTGATTTAACGATTTTAAACTCTTGTATGAATCACTTAAAAAATAAAAATATACTATTACTAAGATACTGAAAATGATTATTATTATCTTTCTATACTTTTCTTTACTTATTTGATCATTAAATATGAAATAATTTCTTTCTAATGAATTGGAATACCAGCTTAAAAATATTATTCCTATGTAAACAAACCAGATAAAGTCTTCAATTTTAAGTTCTTTTAACTTTTCGTTTAACTGTTCATTATTCATGGTTAATTATATGAAAAAGATATCAAATTATTGATACCTTTATTTTATATTTAGTTCTTATTTCTTTTTTCAAAATTCCAAGCGTCTCTTACCATATCCTCTAGTGTTTTTTCACATATAAATCCTAATTCTTCTTTGGCTTTACTTGGATTACTGTAACACATAGCAATGTCACCAGGGCGTCTTTTTGTAATTTTATATTTTATTTTTATACCGTTTTCTTTTTCAAATGCTTTTACTATATCTAGTACGCTGTATCCTGTACCTGTTCCTAAGTTGTAGATATATAAACCTTGACCTTCTTTTTCTAGTTTTTCCATCGCTAAAACATGACCTTTAGCTAAATCCACTACATGAATGTAATCTCTTACACCGGTGCCATCTTTCGTGTCATAATCATTTCCAAATATTGATAAACATTCTAACTTTTTATTCGCAACTTTCACAATATATGGCATTAAGTTAGCAGGCACTCCATTAGGTTCTTCCCCAATTAAGCCTGATGGATGCGCTCCAATGGGATTAAAATATCTTAAAATACATATGTCCATAGAATTATCTGCTTCGTACAAATCTTTAAGTATTCTTTCTACAATTAATTTGCTAGTACCATATGGATTAGTAGTTCCTCCGGTTTTTGAGTTTTCAGAAATAGGTACTTCCTCTGGACTGCCATATACTGTAGCACTGCTGCTAAAAACTAATTTTTTACAATTAAATTCTTTCATGACTTTTAAAAGAACTAAAACACTAGATACATTGTTAATATAATACTCTACTGGTTTTTGCATACTTTCTCCGACTGCTTTATAGGCCGCAAAATCTATAACGCCATCAATTTTATTTTCTTTAAAAATTTTTCTTATAAAATCTTCATCAAGCATATTGCCTTCATAGAACTTTATTTCTTTTCCTGTTAGCACTTCTATTTTATCAAGTACATCTTTTTTACTATTGCTAAAGTTGTCTAGACCTATCACTTCATAGTTGTTATTTAATAGTTCTACACAAGTGTGACTACCTATATAACCACAGCAACCTGTTACTAATATTTTCATAAATTACCTCCATACTTTATTATATTATACACTATATTATCAAAACTTAATGTAAAAATAATTATTTTATGTTATAATTTTCTTAGTTTTAAAAATAACTTTTATTGGAGTGATTATATGTTTAAAAAATATGTGCTTATTTTATTGGTATCTATGGTTCCTGTTGTTGAGTTAAGGGGCGCTATTCCTATTGCGGTTGGAATGGGTCTTAATAAATTACCTTCGTTTATAATTGCTATAATAGGTAATATGATACCTGTACCTTTTATTTATTTGTTTGCAAGAAAAATGCTTACTTGGGGAAAAAATAAAAAATTCATTGGAAAACTATGCAAGTTTTGTTTAAATAAGGGCGAAAAAGGTGGAAGAAAACTTGAAGCAAAAGCAGGTCGTGGTTTGTATATTGCTTTACTTTTATTTGTAGGAATACCACTGCCTGGAACTGGTGCTTGGACTGGAACACTTGCTGCAAGTATACTTAATATGGACTTTAAAAAAAGCGTTATTGCTGTAACGCTTGGAGTTCTTCTTGCTGGTCTTATCATGATGGCTATTTCTTTCGGAGTATTTGAACTAATATTTTAGATATTAGTTTTTATTTGGTTAAACTGTCTGAAAATACTTATTTGCTTCAGTAAAGTCTACTACTTCAAAAAAATTATCTATATATATGTCTTTTTTATTTTCATAATTTATATAATATGCATGTTCCCACATATCAAGTGCTATTAATGGTGCGTAGTCATAGTTATAAGGATTATCTTGATTAGATAAATTGATTATTTTTAGTTTTTCATTATCGAGTACTAAGAATGTATAACCTGATCCTTTTATTGCTAAAGCACTTTCTTTAAATTTAGATTTGAATAATTCAAAACTTCCAAAAGTATTATTTATTTCTTTATTTAATAATTCATTTGGTAGTACTTTATTAGGACTCATACTTGAAAAATAAAGATTATGATTTATGAGACCTCCAAGATTAAAAGTGATATCTTCCCTATCCTCTTCTGGAAACTCATTAATATGTTTAGAAAGTTCTTCTAAAGAGTATTTAAAGTCATAATTATTATTGATGAGTAATTCATTTAACTTATTTAAATAATTCCTTTGATGTTTATTATGATGAAGTCCTAAAGTGTGTGTATCAATATAAGGCTCCAAGGCATCATAATCATATGGTAAATCTTTAAATTTATACATTTATATACCTCCATTTAATTGTATGAAAAAACTAACTATTTTTATCTAGTTAGTTTTATTCTTTTGTATCAATACTATCTTTAAATACAAAAAATCTATCGTATAAGAACTCAAGTACAAAGTTAAGTAACATATTAATTACAGTTACAAGTATTCCGTTCCAATGTAGAGACTCCGCTAAATAATTACCAAACATGGTAGATGCCGGAGTAAATATTAGATAAAATACTCCTACTTTTAGCATTGCAATTGGAACATTGTTAGTTGCTTTAAAGGTGAAGTTTCTATTTAATGTAAAGTTCCAAAGGATTGATGCAATCAAGGCTGGTAAGTAACATACCCAGTAGTTAAAACTGGTAAAACTATCTAAGATGGTAAATAGTCCAAGTTCAATTATTCCCGCTGATGCGGAAAACAATGTAAATTTAATCATTCTTATTAATTCTTTCTTATTCTTCATCATAATCACCATAACATAATTATAGTATTAATTAGTATTATTTTCAATATAGAAATAAGAGAGAATTATAACTATAAATCTCTATAACTCTCTCTTAAATTATTCACTTCTTAAAGATTCTACAGGATCTTTTTTTGATGCCATTCTTGATGGAATAAGTCCTGCGATCATAGTAAGTATAATACTTATTAAAACTAGTATAATGGCTCCACTCATTGGAAGGCTTGATGTAACATCTGCGTCTGTCAGTTTGCCTATTATTTTATTAATAGGTATATTTAATAAATAAGTAATAGTGATACCTAGGATTCCTGCTATAAAGCCTTCAATAAATGTTTCGGCTTTAAATACACGAGTAACATCTTTTTTTGAGGCTCCGATTGCTCTTAACACTCCTATTTCTTTTGTTCTTTCAAGAACACTTATATAAGTAATAATTGCAATCATAATACTTGATACTACTAAAGATATTGAAACAAAAGCAATTAATACATAACTAATAGTATTTACTATAGTAGTAACGCTAGACATTAATAATCCAACATAGTCAGTATAACTAATTTTATTCTCTTTTTTTACTGTTTTATTATATTTTTTAATTTCTTCTTTTATTTTATCTTTGTTTTCAAAATTATCTGTATATATTTCTATTTTTGATGGTGTGTTAGTTTCTACTTTGCCTAATGTTTCAAGAGTTTCATCATAACTTCCTACTGATATATAAGTATCATATATTGAAATTAGCGTTTTTTGATCTGGATTTTCCATAAACATATCAAGCATCGATGCAAGATCTATTTCTGACATATACATAGTTTGTGATGTATCTTTTTTGCCGTAAATATTTTTGATCATTGATGAAGCTAACTTGGCCTTTTCTGAAACTTCCAATGTTTTAACATATTTCTTAGCTTCTAATGCTTTTTCTTTATCATTACTTATTTTATATTTAAGACCATTAAAAACACTTATACTTTTATTATTTTCTTGTGCTTTTACTATATCACTTTCATTTGTATGCTTTATAATCCAGTCTGTAAGTGATTTTGTATACCCAACACTACCATTTATAGTAGGTGTTTTTGAGTCATCTTTTTGTTTAACTACTCCGACAAACTGAAGTTCTAAAGCTTTACTTTTTAAAAGTTCTTCTATCTTTCCTTCTTGCTCTTCGATAGAACTATAATACCCATTTTTATTTTTTAAATATAAGTCAGATGCTGTTAATAGTTTATATGTTTTTTTGGTAATATCTTCATAACTTATTTTCTTCAAATCAACTTTTACTTTTTTTTCATTATTTAAATCTTTAAGTATTTTTTTATATTCTTTTGAAGGCAATAATCCTAAGTTATATAAACTACTAAGTGAGACTTCATTATTTTTATCAAGCACTAAAACAATTTCATTATATTTTTCTGGCCAGGATCCGTATACCTTTTCATATTCACCATAGACTGCATCACTTATTTTTCCGTCTTTTCCGCTCATAAGTTCTACGAAAATACTATTTTCTTCAGTATTAGTATAACCAGCATACATATTATCAACTGAAGATACATAATCATTTTCAAAAGTAGATCCATCACTATTAATTAGTCTCTTATCACCATCGTAACTAAATACTTTAAACTTTGTATTATATGAATATACTATTCCATTTTCACCAACATATTTATTTATTGGATTACTTTCCTTATCTAAATACTTTTTAAAATCAGTTAAATTGTTTTTAGTTATACTATCTGCAACAGAACTTACCATTTCAACAGAACTATTATTTGAATAAATAGCGTTTTTCTTATGATTAATTTCCTTTTCTTCACTATTTTGCATGCCTGCTTTGAAAATGCTGCTAAAATCAACTGATTCTGCTTCAATGGATATAGGATATGAAAGCATTGTTTCTTTTTGAATGTTGTCTATATATGTATTTACTCCACTTGATAGTGATAGTATTAAGGCAATTCCTATTATACCTATGGAACCTGCAAATGCTGTAAGAATAGTTCTTCCTTTTTTTGTTAATAGATTATTTAAAGAAAGAGATAGAGCTGTTATAAAACTCATTGATGTCTTTTTAGTTTTACTATTATTGATTATCCCTTCTTCTTCTTTATATGGATTACTATCATGGGTTATTTGTCCATCTTTTAACTTTATAATTCTATTTGAATATGACTTCGCAAGTTCTGGGTTATGAGTGACCATAATTACTAATCTATTTTTGGCAACCTCTTTTAATATTTGCATTATGGTTTCAGATGTTTTAGAATCCAATGCTCCGGTAGGTTCATCTGCAAGAAGAATTTCTGGATTATTTACTAAGGCTCTTGCTATTGCAACACGCTGCATTTGTCCTCCAGAAAGTTGTGATGGCTTTTTATTAATGTGATCAAGTAGTCCTACTTCTGCTAAAGCTTTTTTTGCTCTTTTTCTTCTTTCTTGTTTGGATACTCCGGATAAAGCAAGGGCAAGTTCAACATTAGAAAGCACATTTTGGTGAGCGATAAGATTGTAACTTTGAAAAACAAAACCTACTTTATGATTTCTATATGTATCCCAATCCCTATCTTTATATTTTTTAGTACTTATTCCATTTATTATAAGATCGCCAGAGTCATAGTGATCAAGACCTCCGATTATATTCAAAAGTGTTGTTTTACCACTTCCCGAAGGTCCAAGAATTGATACAAATTCATTCTTTCTAAAGCTTATATTTACATCTTCTAGAGCATTTTGAATAAAATTTTCTGTTTTATACACCTTAGTTATATTTTTAATCTCAAGCATACTTACCTCCTTTTATAATACCCTACACTATATTATACACTATAAAATAGGTAAATACCTTAATTTAATTGCAAAAAAATAAAAAAACAGACAACTATAAAGTAAATTGTCTGTTTTAAACTAACAAAATATTTTTATTACTATAAATACAAATAAGAAAAATAATCCAGTTGAAACTACATATATATAGCCATGTTTATTTTCATCTTTTGGACCAACCATTTTAATCATATGATAGGTATAGAATCCTGTTAAAGCAAGTCCCAAAGAAAGAATGATTGATGCTAGACTAAAGCTTATAAACATTAATATTGTAGATACCAGTAATGTAATTGATGCTGCAACGCTTATTGTTCCATAGATTGCAAATGTTTTTTTAAAACTTTCTTTTCCTTTGAATATCTTAGTGTTTACTAAATATAGTATTCCTACAAAAGCAAATGCAAAAATGAATGTAGCAAATAACGCTAAAAAGAATGACTTTGCATAAGGAATATCTATGTTGTAACTAGAATAGTTATATAAGCCTCCTAGACTACCAAAACTACCCACAATTAATGAATAAGCATTTTTCATTAGTGATATAACAAATAATCCTGTTATTAAACTAAGTACTGCAACTAAAATAATTGATAAAGTGAAATTCTTTTCTTCTCCATATTTTTTAAAGGTATCAATTGGCTTTACAATTAATCCTTTAATTAAATCGACTATATTATTAGTTAGTTCTTTTGTATCAATAGATACTTTCTTTGCACTTGCAGTAGTACTTTTTTCAAAGCTTTCTCCACATTTGTTGCAAAATTTTGCTCCTTCCTTATTCTTTTCTCCACATTTTGGACAAAACATATAATACCTCCTTTTTAATATTACTCTTTAATTATATCATGTATATCAAAATTTGTAGATTTTTTTTTAATTTTATATCAAAAAAAAATAACATTTAGTTATTTTTTATCAAACTCAAAATAATTACCACTGTCTAGGTATAGCGTCCCTGTTTTACCCTCAAACTTGGTTACCATTTCATCGTATTTGTTAAAACTCTTGAACTTTGGAAGATTTATATACACTCTGTTAGAATCATTCATGTAAAGTATAAATCTATCTTCATCATATTTATTGGGTTCATATTTAATTTGTGATATTTTTTTTAAAAGATTATAATCTATTTGTTTTATTTTTTTGATTAATTCATAATATTTAGTATTTGGTACATAGTTTATTAAATATGGTACGTTTAAATTATCTTTTGTATTGTTAGGAATTTCGTTATTTTTATCAAATACTATCATATTTGTATCTTCCCTAATGAAAAGAGGTTTATTTTCTTCTACATATATGTGTATTTGCAATAACGGTTTCTTTTTTACTTTAACATTTTTTATAAATGATAGCTTTTCTATTTTCTTTTTGATAGTACTTTCTTTTACTTTAAAAAAGTTTGGGTAATCTATAAGATTAGTTTCTTCAAGAATTTGGCTATCAGTAACTATATTATTACCATGGATTATTATAGCTTTTGTTTTTATATCAAAAACGTATACTAATAATAATGCTATGGAGAAAAAAAGTAATAAAATAGTTCCTATTACTAACATAAAAATTCTTAGTTTTCTATTTTTCTTTTTACTTTTTTTCTTTCTCATATTTATTTCTCCCAATTAAATAATTCTTGTTCAACGCGTAATTTTATTCCATAATTTTTTTCTACTGTAGATTGTGCTAAATCCATGAGATATTTTATATCCTCCGCTGTTGCATTATTTTTGTTTATTATAAAGTTAGCATGCTTATCACTTATTTGACCGCCACCATGAACAAATCCTTTTAAGTTAGAATCTTCAATTAATTTACCTGCATAATTACCTTCAGGATTTCTAAATACTGATCCCGCAGAAGGATATTCTAAAGGTTGAGATTCTATTCTTCTTCTCTTTCTATCATTTATTAGGGCTATAATTTCATCCTTATTATCTTTTTTTAGTTTAAAATATGCTTTTAATATAACCCAGTCTTTGTTCATAAAAATTGAATGCCTATAACTAAAACTTAAATCTTTATTTTCAAGTGTCTTTAATTCTAGATTTTCATCTAAAAACTCAACTTTTTCTAAAACTTTGGAAACATCACTTAGGTAAGCTCCGGCATTCATATAAACAGCACCTCCAACAGTTGCAGGAATACCACAAGCAAACTCAAGTCCTGAGTATCCCTCTTTGGACAAAGTATTAGCAAGAAGTGCAAAATTATAACCAGCTTCTACTTCTATATTTTCTCCTTTTTGTGTAAAGTTTCTAAGATTTGTTAGTTTTATTATTACTCCATCGTATTCTCTACTACTTGCTAGAATATTTGAGCCATTACCAAATACTTTAAACTTGATATTATTTTCTTTTATATATTTTAATATTTCTTTTAATGAATCGACACTATTTGGAAAAACTAAAAGTTTTGCAGTTCCTCCTGTTTTATATGTAGTAAGTGTTTTTAATGAAACATTTTCTTTATATGTTCCAAGTGACTTTTCTTCAATTAAGTTTATTAAACCCTTCATGTTATTCACCTAACAACCTTTCTATTTCCTTGTATATTCTAGTATTACTATCTGTGATACCCATTTTTTTAGCAGATTCACTCATTCTTTTATATAATTCTTTATCATTTAAGATTTCGTCAATTTGCCTTATAAATTCTTTGCCATCAAACTCATTTTCTTTTATGACAATAGATGCTCCATTTTTTTCTAAATCTTGTGCATTTATCTCTTGATGATTATTGGCAACATAGGGACTTGGTATTAATATCGATGGAATTCCTAACGAAGTAATTTCTGAGATAATTGTTGCTCCTGCTCTTGTTATTATTAAATCAGTAAACTTTAATACTTCTCCCATTTTTTCTATATAAGGCGTTATTTTTACATTTTTTGGTAAATGGGTACTAGCTACTTCATCGTAATTATCTTTACCTGTTACTAATAGTACTTCATATGGCTTGTTTTTAAATTCATTTAAAAGTTCTACTATCTTTCTGTTAATAGTAGAGGCTCCAAGTGATCCCATAGTTATTAGTACTAATTTTTTTTCGATAGAAAGGTCATAATCTTTCTTATCACCTTTCTTAAATTTTATAATATCTTCTCCTCGTGGATTACCTGTTAAAATAACATTATCCTTTTTAAAATACTTTTTTGATGTTTCCATAGAAACGCAAACAGTATCGGCATATTTACTTAATATTAGATTGGATTTACCAGGGATACTATTTTGTTCATGTAATACTATTTTAACTTTTCTAGAATGGGCTGCTAGTATCACTGGTACTGTTATATAGCCTCCAACTCCTATAACAACGTCAGGATTAAATTTCTTCATAATTTTTTTACATTTACTTAACCCTGATACTGTATTTTTTACAAATTGAAATAGCTTCTTAGGACTTTTAGATAATCCATTCATTTTTATACCAACGTAATCTATTCCCATATTTGGAACTATATCTTTTTCCATGCGATCTGTTGTTCCAATATATAGTATTTTTGCTTTTTCATCTTCTTCTTTTATTTTATTTATTATACTGAGTGCTGGATAAATATGACCTCCAGTACCTCCAGCTGAAATTATGTATCTCATTGCAACCTCCTATAATAATTATATCATTAAAAAGGTATGATATTAAGTTTTTTTATTATTTTCTTATAGAAAATTCACATCCACAATAATCTTGTCTATATAAATCATATTTTTTAGATAATTCGATACTCTTTTTATACCCATCTTTTTTCTTGAAGTCTGAGTACAAATATGGAATGCTATACTTTTCTTGAAGTTTGTATCCTATTTCATTTATCATTTTACTACTTTTATGAGGGCTAACAGAAAGTGTTGTAGTATAATAATCATAATTATGTTCTTTAGCATATTTACAAGCCTGTTCCATACGCATGTTTATACATGTTTTGCATCTTGCTCCGCCTTCTTTTTCTTGTTCCATTCCTGTTACTTTTTCCTTGTATAAATTGTAGTTATAGACTCCTTCAATAAATTTAATATTGTTGCCTAATTCTTTTAATAGTCTTTCTTGTTCATTCTTTCTTTTTATAAATTCAGATTCTGGATATATATTTGGATTATAATAATAAACATCTACTTTAAAATAGTTGACTAAAAGTTCAAGTACAGAACTTGAACATGGTCCACAACAACTATGAAGTAATAGTGTTGGTTTGGTGTCAAGTCTTTTTATATATTCTTCAAAATCTTTGTATGATTCTATCATGTTAATCACCAAAGAAAATTATATCATAAAATAGATAAAAAAAACAGATAATGTGGCATCACTATCTGTTTAAAAAGGCTTCATAATACCTCTTTAGTTATTACTCTTGTTCCTTCTTTATTCTCCAAAACTTCTTTAACACTATTTATTTTGCTAGAACTATAAACATACAAAGGCATTTTATTTTTTACTAGACTTGATAAAGCTTCTAGATCCATAACCATTAAAGAATCTACTCCTTGTTTTAATGACATATTAAGTAATTCTTCATGAGATATTTCTTTAATCTTTTGTGCTCCTTCTTCTTTAGGATCTCTATCATATATTGCATCAATACTTTTAGCCATAAGTATCGCATCAGCTTTATACTCTATTGCTTTTGATACAGTAGTCATATCAGTTGTTAAGTTAGGAATACCAAGTCCTCCTCCAAAAACTACTACTTTTTTATTTTTTAAATCATTTTCTATTTCATAAGGAGTACCTTTTTTTATAATTCCTGTTATATCAAATGATCCATATACCGAAGAAGAAATACCACTTTCATTTAAATAAGAATTAATTGCTAAAGCATTCATAGCTGTTGCAAGCATTCCTATATAATCAGAAACTGTACTATTAATATTTAGTTCATTTCTTCCTCTCCAGAAGTTTCCTCCTCCGACAATTATGATTAATTCGTTATGCACATGTAATTCTTTTATATCTTTTAATATTGTTTCTAGTCCACTATTGGATATATTATTTTCCCCTTTTAGTGCTTCACCGCTTATTTTTAATACTACTCTCATTATTCCCTCCTTAGTAAAAAAGACTAAAACTTTTAATAGTTTTCAGCCTTAACTTCAAAATAACTTTGTGGATGGTTACATACTGGACATACATTTGGAGCTTTTTTACCAATTACTACATGTCCACAGTTACGGCAAATCCAAATACAATCTTCGTCTTTAGAAAATACTACTTCATCTTCGATATTTTTAAGTAGTTTTCTAAATCTTTCTTCGTGATGTTTTTCAATTGCCCCAACCATCCTAAATTTTTTAGCTATTAAATCAAATCCTTCTTCTTCTGCTGTACGCGCAAACTCTTCATACATATCTGTCCATTCATAGTTTTCTCCATCTGCTGCAGCTTTTAAATTTTCAGTTGTTGTAGGAACTTCTCCTCCGTTTAGTTCTTTAAACCACATTTTTGCATGTTCTTTTTCATTATTAGCGGTTTCTTCAAAAATCGCAGCTATTTGACAATATCCATCCTTTTTAGCTTTACTTGCAAAATAAGTATATTTATTTCTGGCTTGTGATTCCCCTGCAAAAGCTGCCATTAAATTTGCTTCAGTTTTACTTCCTTTTAGTTCCATAATTCTACCTCCATAATTATTATAATAAATTTATTTTTTTTCTTCAAGATATTTTAATATTTATATTATATTTATATCATATTTATATTATATTTATAAATTTACTACTCTGTAAGAATTAATACAATTATTCTTTCAAAACATAAAAATTATTATATTTCTATTACTTATCATCCTTTACGGTGTATTAGTATAAAGAAAAAACGCCTAACTAGTTGTTAGGTGAATTACTTTGGTAACACTTAACACCAAAAAAACTAAGTGTTCCTTATTTATTATTATACATAAATATAAATTATTTTCAAGTCTATTTTCCGTTTTTTGCTAAATTATAAAGTTTTTGTACTTCTTTTATAGTAAGAGTTCTATAATCTTTTGAACTAAGTCCTTCAAGCGTTAAAAAGGCATATTTTTCCCTTTTAAGTTTTAATACTTTATGGTTAACTCTTTCAAACATTTTCTTAACTTGATGATTTCTTCCTTCAGTAATAGTTATTTCTATTATACTTGTATCAGTATTTTTATCATAATTTTTTATTTTTACTTTAGACTTCTTAGTCTTTATATTATCTATTACTACACCCTTTTTTAAACTCATTAATTCATTTGGTAATAATTTACCATTTATTTTTGCAATATATGTCTTTTCAATATTATTTTTAGGATGCATAAGTAAATTGGATAGTTCTCCATCATTAGTTAAAATAATTAAACCTGTAGTATCATAATCAAGTCTTCCAATAGGAAATATTCTTATATCTGTATCAATTAAAGATACAATTGTTTTTCTTCCTTTTTCATCACTAGTAGTACTAACTACACCCCTAGGTTTATTAAGTAAATAATAAACTTTTTGTTCTTCTTCCAAAACTATACCATCAATCATTATTTGATCTTTGTCTTCTACTTTAAATCCAAGTTCAATTACTAATTTTCCATTAACAAAAACTTTACCTTCTTTTATTAATTCTTCTGCTTTTCTTCTTGAACAATAACCAAGGCTTGCTATTCTTTTTTGTAATCTTTCCATGAGATTCACCTCAAGAAGAATTATAAATTATTTTAAAGTTTTATGCAATTATTTGAATAGTTTTTTTAGTTTTTGAAAGAATGATTCATGTGCTTCGCGCAAATATACCTTTTCTTTATGAATTAGATCTTTGTCAAGGTATATTAGTATTTCTCCTACTTCATTTTTTGTTTTATTATTAAACATAATTTTTTTACTTATTTTATCCTTTTCTTCTTTTGTTAAAGGATAGATAAATGAATTTTTTATATATAACTTACCATCAAGATTACTCTTATAATTAAAACTATTTTTATCAAGTATTAAATAATTTTTATATTTAGAAAACATATTTTCATACATACTTATATGATTATTGTAACCATAAGTATTACCTCGTGATGCTATTACTAAGTTTAAATCATTATTTGAAGCACTACTAACAAGTAATCTTCCAGCTTTTGGAGTATATCCTGTTTTTCCTCCGGTTGCTTTATTATATCTATCTAGTATTTCTGTTCTATTCTTAAAGTAATAACTTTTTTTATCACTACTTGTCTTATAAGTTTTAGTTTTAACTATATCTCTAAAGCTTTTATTATTATAAGCATAAGAGTAAATAGTAGCTAAATCATGCACTGATGAGGTGTTTTTAGTAGTATCATCTAGTCCTGTTGGGTTTTCAAAATTAGTGTTTTTTAGATTTAGTTGTCTTGCTTTTTCATTCATTAGTTTTACGAAGTTTTCTACATTGCCTCCAGTATGATTTGCTAAGGCAAGAGCAGCATCATTACCACTTCTAAGTATCATTCCATATAACAAATCATTAAGTAGCATATTTTCACCTGGCTCTATATAGATATTGGTACCATCTGCAATTAAGATTTCGTTGCCTACTTTTACCACGTCCAAAGGATTAGAGTTTTCGATAGCTACAATTGCAGTCATAATTTTAGTAGTAGAAGCTGGATATATTTGTTCATTTATATTTTGTCCATTTAATATTCGTTTCGAGTCTATATCCATTACTATATAATTGTTTAATATTTCTTGGGCAGAAATCTTTAATGGTGTTATAAGAAATATAAGTATTGGTAATATTAATATTTTTTTCACATTGACCACCTATAAAATATTATGAAAAAAATACTTATTATTGCACATAAAAAAGAGTTTGTGAATTATATATATTTTTCACAAACTCTTTTTATTTCTTCTTCTATATTTTCTTCTAGTATGCAATCTTTAAATCCATCTTCTATAAAATGTTCTTTTATAAACTCTTTATCTTTTTTGATTGTAATAATTACTGGAATATCAAATTTCTTTATTTTTTGTAATTCTTTTAAAATAGTATATCCTGAATCTGGTTTCATTTCATCTTTTAATACTATTGCATCATAAGTATCTCCAGATTTAACTTTATCTATTACATCTTTTCCTACTAGTGTAAGTACTGGATCTAAATCATATTTTGAAAACAATCTTCCTTCTTTTTCTAATTCTTCTGCTATATCACTTGCTATTAAAACTCTTTTTTTAGATTTTACTGTGTTACTATACTTTTTTGTTGTAGAATTTTCTATTACATTTTTTGTTTTACCTACTTTTTGATCTATAACTACTACAACAATAGTACCTTTGTCGCCTTCACTTTTTATACTAATAGAGCCCCCAAGCATCTTTATTATTTTAATTACTACAGGAAGTTCTAAATCTAGGCTATCAATCTTTTCAAATTCCTCAAGAGACATTTCTTCATTTGATGAAAGCAATTCATTTACTTTAGAAATGTTCATTCCTTTCCCTGAGTCTTTTATAGTGAATATCATTCTACAAGTATCATATCTTACTAAAGTATCAACATCTACATCTATAAAACCTTTTTCAGTATACTTAATACTATTTGATATAATTGACAATAATACTTGTCTTAATTTTATATAATCTCCACATAGTTTTTCTGGATAACTATTAAATGTTTTTAGACTGAACTTAATATCCTCATCTTTTCCTTCAACACTTAGTTTATTCTTAGTATTAGTTTCAATATCTACAAAAAGTTTTTTTGTTATGTATTCTGTATCTTGCATTTTTAACTTTTTAAAATCAGTGGATGATATATTAGTAATATCATTTATTATAAAGTAAGCATTATTAGCATCTTGTTCAATTAACTGAAGTATATGATTTCTTTCAGTCATATTTTTAGCATTTCGATATGCTTTTACATTTTCCATAATATCTTTTACTGGAACTTTCATTTCTTGTGAAACTTTAAATAAGAAATTAGATTTATCATTAACTGTTTGTTCTACAAGTTCTTTATTTCTTAAAAGCGTATCTATCATTTGCATATCAGGATTTTCTATTGTATGGAACATTATAAATGCAATAAATATAAATATTGGATTTATTATATAGTTAAGTGATGGATTAAGCATTATAATAACTACTACTAAAGAACCTAAAACTATTAATAAATATAATGGTATATATTTTTTATCCTTTAAATTCTTATGATTTAATAATAAGAATATTATTTGAGCAATGAATCCTGAAGCAAACATTGTATATGTAAACATAATCGCAGGGCCTCCTGCTACAGCACCAGAATCCGACACATCTACAGTTATTGGTAGTATTAAAATTAGTAATACACTTGCAATTTCAAGTATATTAAATACTTTTCTAGATTTAACTTCATTTATTTTATCTTTAATAGATACATGCATAAAATAATTAGTCATTATAGAAATCCATAATATTAAGCATATTAGATAAAGCTTATTAAGCACTTTTATAAAGATTATATTGAAGTTAAAACTTGGTGTTACTACAAGTCCTAATACTAAACCACTTAAAGAAATAAATACATTAGCTATTAAAAAGTTTTTATATGTTTCATCTTCAAATTGTTTAGACCTTTTTTTTCTAAAAAATATTATACTTGTTGATATTATTATCAGAAATGCATAAATATTAATTAATAAAAATCCTAAAATACTACCCATATCATCACTCTCCAATTATTATTTTTTACTATTTTAATTCTCTTACTTTACCCTTTTTATTTTTGAATATATCGATACTATCGACTTTAACATTTGTTTCGTTTACTACTACGTTTATTTCGTCTCCGGTTACACCTTCAGCTTCCAATGCTTTGAAATCAACTTTATTACCTTTATTTAGTGGAAGAGTCTTTCTTATTTTGAATTTTGAAGGGATTTGTCTAGAATTCATATCAGGGTTCCCTATTATATTATTATAAACTATTTCTTTAACAATTTCAATTTGTTCTTCATCGCTTAAATCATTTTTTTCAAGAACCAGATGGCACATTGGCATTTGTCCTCTTATATCTCTGTCATAATATGGAACAATTCTAGCATATTTTACATTTTTGTTTTCTTCGATAGGTCTTTCGATTTCGGATGGTTTTACTTTATAGCCATCAATTCTTGCAAAAGATCTTCCTTTTCTTTCGTCTATAAAGAAGCACCCATCTTTGTCCATGTAGCCTATATCTTTTGTTCTGATATAACTTTTACCATCCATTTCATAATGTGGAACAATTGTTTCTCCGTGAAGCATTCCGTTTGTTACATGCTCTGCAGATACTACTATTTCACCACGAAGAACGTCCATATCATCTTCAAAACGAAGTGGCACTAATCTATCTTCAACTTCTGGATCTACCATAGTATATATTGTTTTTGGAGCAGGTATACCAATTGTATTTGGTTTATTATAATCGTTTTTTGCATATGTACCACATCCACAGAATTCACTCATGCCGTGACCTTTTTCAACCTCGGCGTTACTTCCGTGACTTCTTAGCCATTTGTTTATTCTTTCCTCATCTTCATAAGTCATAGCATCTCCACCATAAACTATTCTATCGATAAATGATAAATCTTCATTTTTTAATAGTTCATAGTCAGGTAGTGCTGTTAAGAATGCTGGTGGCGTCATAATAGCACTTGGTTTATGTCTTTTTAAAAGGTATCCAAAATCACTTAACATAAACTCAGGTATATGAATATTAATACCTTTATTGTAATATGTTTGAATATCGTTGTTGTATCTTCCAAAAGGCGCAAAGCCAGGAAGTAAATGTAAAGACGATTCTCCTTCATGTGGTCCTACTCCTGCTATTTCACATTGAACAATAGATGCAATAGCGTTTTTATTAGAAAGTGCAATTGGTTTTGGCCTTGCTCCACTTGTTCCTGATGTGTGTCCTATATAGTTAATTAATTCAGGATTCGTTACTATTTCTAATTTAGAATTTTTACATTCTTTTACTAAATCTTTATATTCATAAACATTAAGTGGAGATGTTTTGATAGCATTTTGCATCATAACATTTTCTTGCTGTATATCACGCATTAACTTATCTTTTACTTTTAGTAATTCTTCTAATGGGATATCATCATTTATTTCATAATTACCACTTTTTAATTTTTCATAATTTACTACATCTTTTAAATACTCGTACATTGCTAAATCATCCATGCTATCAGAAGCATGAAGAATAATTACATCGTTTATACCAAGTTCTTTTAATTCATTTTCGATTGGTTTAATCATCCAGAGATAACATTTATCTGCTGCTACTATGTACTTTGGTTTTTCATATTTGATTATTTCAAGTAGTTTTTTAGAGTTCGCAACTGGATCCATACTATCTGGTCTTGGATCAATATAATCTGTTATTGCACCAATCTGTGTTGCTCCAAACCAAAGTTCTTCTTCTTCTGGAATATTTGGAACCATGCTTAAAATAATATCACTTTGTTTTACGCCAAGATCTGATAAAACTTTTGAGGCGGTATTTACTCTATCCCACATTTCATCATAGCTTACTCTTTTCCCATAATATTCATAAGCAGTTTTTGATTTTCTCCATTTGTTTCTCATTTTCAGAACTTCTACCATATTAGTTTTTGGTTCATCCTCAGGTATATACTCCCCTTCATAATATTTCATCCACGGTCTATCTATATGTGGATATCCTGTTTTTTTATTTTCCATATACTTCCTCCCCTGTATTTTGTATATTTTATATAATAAATACATTATAACATCTTGTTATTATTTTTGAAAGATTTTGTGTAAAGTGTTGACATTAATATTTTAAAAAACAAAATACCTAACTTCTAATTAAGCATTTTGTTTTTAATTCTATATGATATTACATTTATAATTATTGCTAAACCACAAATTAATAAAGGTATATAAAATGAAAAGGTTCTAGTAAGGAGCATTCCTACATCTGCATATTTTAATCCAAATATATTTATAAATATATTTTTAAAAGTTGCCTCAGAAAGCACTGTTCCTCCAGGAAGTGGCATAACTCCTGCTGCTAGTTGTACGCTTACTTGAATTGATAATAAATCTAAATAGCAAAAACTATTAAATCCTAAAGCTCTATATACTACATATGCCGTAGAAAATAGAATTAATCTTTGAGCAAATGTTATAACAAATGTAAAAAATGTAGTTCTTTTATTATTTTTTAAATATTTCAATTCACCTTTATATTTATCTAAAAACTCTTCTAAATTAAAAGATTTTACTCTTTTTTCAAATATCTTAAACTTTGAACCAATTTTAAGTATAATTTTTAGAATTCTTTTTATATATCTTTGTTTAAACATAAGCATATAGCAAACAATTACTAGAAGAACATTCCCTAATAAGCTTATTATAAAAAATACTATATATATACTGTTATAATTAAATATATATTGTGGTTTAAAAATCAAAGCAATAATTCCTAAAAGAATTACTATTACTTTAAAATAAATAGTATTTAGAATAAGCGTTATATAACTTTTTCTAACTGGTATCTTATCTTTTGTCATATAGTAAAGCTGTACAGGTTGTCCTCCGGTTGCAGAAGGCGTTATACCACTAAAGTAAAATTCAACCATTGAGTAGAATATACCTTTATTTAAAGTTATATTATTTTCTAATGATTTTAATGTTAGTTTCATATATATTCCTTGTAATGCGAAATATAAGCCTATCATTAAGAAAAAAACTAATAAATAAATCTTATTTATTCTACTTATGTCATCTACTATTGAAGAAAGTGAATCATTTTTAAAAATGCTATAAAGTGTTAATGTAATAATCAATATCAATAATAAAAACATAAGCAAATATTTCTTCTTATTTTTTATGGAGAACACCTCCCACTCTATTTCCTAGTTTAACAATTGTTTCAATATTATTCTTACTATTTTCTAGGATTTGCTTATCAACTTTTACTTTATTTTTTTCTAATAATAGCACTATTGTGGAACCTCCAAATTCAAAATGACCTTTTTCATCACCTTTTTTAAAGCTGGTAACTGGTTCATTTACTATTTTACCTATCATCATGGCTCCTACTTCAATATAACAAACATTGCCTAGATTTTTACACTTTAAAAAACTCACATTTCTTGTGTTTTCTGTAAATACTTTATATTTTTTAAAAGCTATAGGCTGAACTGTATGAAGAATTCCTTTAATTTGTTTGCTTGATAAAACTATTCCATCATCTGGAAAACAATAATGATGATAATCATGGGCTTCTAATCTAAATATCAAAGCATATTCGTATTTGTTAGCACTATCTTGTATTAGTTCCTCTACTGTATACACTGAGTTTTTTATTTTAAAACTACTATTTTTATCTATTTTATAAACTGTTAGTTTGGAATCTGCAATAGCAATTAAACCATCCTCTATTTTTCTTTTATTCTTTTTTATTTTTCTTATGAAAAAGTCATTAAAAGAATTATAATCTTTTTCTTGATACTCATTCATATCGATATTATTACTTTTTATAAATGATTTTATTTTTATTGTTGATAATTTTGAGTTCATATATTTGGCATATATTTTTGCTACCAAATGAGAAGTAATTATTTTTAATATTAGTCTTCCTAGTATAGTATTATATAAAAATTTTAAGGCTTTTGATTTTTTACTTTTAACTAATCTTTTTGTTTTTAAATCATAATACATTATCTAATTACCAAAAGTAGGATAACTAATATAATCGAGATGATTGGTACTATTACATATGCTTTGCCTTTTAGTTTTGGAACTTTAATATTTAGGATAAATAAGAAAGCTATTATATATGTAGCTACTAAATAAATAGTTTCGAAATTACTTTCAGAAATTACACCATGAAATAGACCAAGTATTGGAAAAATGAATGCTGTTGTTGTTACTGGAAGACCACTATAATACTTTACTGGTTCATCAGTAACTGCAATCACATTAAAATGAGCAAGTCTTAATACTCCACATAAAATAAATAAAACAAATCCTATTATTGATATTATAGTGTCCATACCTAGTGATAACATTATTACAACTGGTAAGCATACAAAACTTACTGTGTCTGCTAAAGAATCTATTTGAATACCAAACTGTTTATCATATTCGTTTCTTTTACACATACGGGCAACTTTGCCATCAAACATATCACAAATACCTGCTAAAAGAAGGAATATTAAGGAATATCTAACATATGAAACTTCTAAAAAAGCAATTTTACTAAAAGCAAAATACATTGATAAAACTCCAAATATTACTCCTAAACACGTAATTAATACTGATTTTTTTATTTTTATTATAAACATATATACTACTCTCCTTAAACCTATTCAATCTAATTATATAATTTTTTACAGTATTTTGCAATTTGTATTTTGCGTTTTGTGAAATTAATTTGTTTTATGATTTTTTTTCTTTATTTCTTTACTTTGTGTTATAATAACTCTAGGTGATATAGATGAATGTTGTAATAAAAGTTGATGAAGAAACTAAGAAGAAAATGATTGAATACTATAAAGATAAAGTTAGGGAAAAAACTCCACCATACGCTATATTTCAAGCTAAGGAAGAAGATACAATTATTACTTTATATTCATCAGGTAAAGCTATGTTTCAAGGAACTAGTGCATTTGTAGATGCCAATATGTGGAAAGCAATAAAAGAAAATGACGAAGAAGATACCGATACTACTGATTACATAAACACGACATCAGTTGGATCAGATGAAGTTGGTACTGGTGATTATTTTGGACCAATTGTGGTAACAAGTGCTTATGTTAGAAAAGAAGATGTTTCTTTTTTAAAAGAACTTGGATGTACTGATTCTAAAAAGGTTACTGATGATAAAATTAAAAAGATTGCTCCAGAGATTATTAAAAAAATAAAGTATAAGAGTATTATTTTAAAAAACGAAGAATACAATGAAAAGTATTCAAAAGAAAACAATATGAATAAAATAAAGGCTATTATGCATAACAAAGTCCTTTCTTTGATACTTGATGAAGTTGATAAACCGGATTATGTTATTGTAGATGAGTTTGCAAGAGAAAATAGATATTATTCTTATTTAAACGAAATACCTAATGTTGTTAAAGGGATTACTTTTATTACTAAAGCAGAAAGTAAAAATTTAGCAGTTGCTGCTGCTTCAATTATAAGTAGATATATTTTTTTAAATGAATTTGATAAACTTTGCGATACTTACCATTTACCTCTTCCAAAAGGAAGCGGTGCTTCTGTAGACGAAATTGGACAGGAAGCAGTAGAAAAATATGGAAAAGATATACTCGATAAGATTGCTAAAAAGAACTTTTCTAATACTAGTAGGATTTTAAAAACAAGAATTATATAAAAAGCAAGTAATTACTTGCTTATTTTTGATCTGGATTAAAAATTAATTTTACTATTTCTATAAAAGCTTTTTTTGTTTTCTCATCTACATCATTTATATCAAAAATCATATTTTTAAAATCATTAAAATTTAAACTATTAAATCCTTTTTCATAAATATTGTTATTGTCTAAGAATATATGCACTTCATCTAATACTTTTTGCATTTCTCCATCTTTTAGTTCACTTAAACTTTTATCCATATTTTCTTTTATTTTTTTTGACGTAATAGCTAGAGAGCTTTTAATAAAGAATTCTCCGAATAGTTTCCAATTAGTTGGATAATGTTGTTTAAATCCTATCCCACTTGCCTTTACGTAGGTATAATTATCATTAAATAGTAATATACCTATTAAGCTTCCTTCAGGTAAAATATTAATTGTTTTTTTATTTACTTCTTTAAATCTATCTAACACGTACTCTTCTTTTCTAAAACCTGGTCCATCAAAGTTATATATTTTTTCTATTTTGTTAAATAATATTTTGTTGCACAACATTGCAGATGACATAGCAAGATTACCACCTTTGGAATGGCCACATAAATATATTTTTTTATCACTTTGTTTAATTGTTTTTTGAAGATACTTAGCTGCATACTCTTGGGTTAAAGTTGGAAACTTACATGATAGCATAAAGTTTTCCATCCAACCAGACGCTGAAGCATTGGTTCCTTCATATACAACATAAGTTTCATTTTTATACCTAAACGTAACAGCACCGAATTGTAACATTTTATCATTAAATTTTTCTAAATTATATACTATTAAATCTTTATATCTTTTGCTATTATATGTTTTTTCTAGGATTTCTATTGCAATAGGAGCCATGGCACCATGAATGTTATTTTTATCAATTTGTTTATACAAATTTTGTATTGAAGAAGTATTTTTTGTATCTTTGAATGGTGCATAAATAATCATTGAAAATACTAAAGCATCCATTTGATTAAATAGTATATCGTCAAAAGTATAATCTTTGTAATAATTTAAATATTCATATATATTCTTATTCATAAAACATCTCCTTGTTAAAAAATAGAAGCATGATATTTTCTATGCTTCTATTGGTGTTATTTTAGAAATTCATCTATTTCTTTTAATCTATCATCTATTTCTAGAAGCGATATTTGATGTACTTCTTCTCTTGGTTCTTCTACCTCTTGCTTTTCTATTCCTTCGCTTTTATCGTCTAAGGTTTCTAGATTTTTTGTTATAAATACCTTATCAATATTTTGTTTTGAAATAGTGGAACCTGTTTTATAACGATCCGATATTGGTATTTCTGTATTTTTAATAATATCAATATCATCTAATTTTTTAAGTCCTATATGACCTTTGTTTTCTGTAATTATTGCACTTATTACTTTATATGGATTGGTTTTAACATCTCTTAAAATAACTAACCCACGCCTTGCTCTTACAGACTTTTCGAATTCTTCTAGTTTTACTCTTTTAGCAGTGCCTTTGTCTGTAAATATTGTAATGTATTCTATATTTTTATTAAAACTATTTACGCTTACTACTACATCATCTTTTAAATTAATTGATTTTACTCCAGATGATTTTATTCCTGATGATGGCACTTCATCAATATCAAACCATAATCCATAACCTTTTTCAGTTGCAATAAAGATTTCTTTATCTTGTGATGTAAATGCATTTATAACTTCGTCATCATCTTTTAATTTCATACATGACATTGGTTTAGTATATCTAGTTACTTTAAATTCAGAAAGCGCTGTTTTTTTAATCATACCTAATTTACTAGATATAACAATATCTATATTTTTATTAAAATCTTTTACGGGAATAGCACTTATTATTTCTTCGTTTTCAGATAACTTTATAATATTACTAATGTGCTTTCCTAATTGCTTCCATTTAATATCAGGTATTTCATGTACTGGAAGGAATAAATAGTTACCAAGATTAGTAAATAAAAGCACTGTATCTAATGTATTCATTTGATATAATCCAATAACATAATCTCCTTCTTTTAAAAGTGGATCTTCAGTATTAGCTTTATAACCTCTCATTGAAGTCCTTTTTACATAACCATCTTTTGTTATTAAGGCTACTACTTCTTCATTTGGAATCATAGCTTTTTCATCTATTTTAATAGTTGCTTCTTCATTAGTTATTACTGTTTTTCTTGGAGTAGCATATTCTTTTTTCATGGCACGAAGCTCGTTTTTCATAACCTTTTTTAATTCTTCTTCGTCTTCAAGTATTTTAGTAAGTGCTGCAATTATAATATTTAAATTTTTAAGTTCTTCTTCTAAGACAGCAATATCAGTATTTGTTAAACGATAAAGTTGTAATACTACAATTGCTTCTGCTTGATCAATAGTAAAGCCAAATTCTTTTACTAAATTATCTTTAGCATCGGCTTTATTTTTACTAGCTCTAATTACGCGTATAACTTCATCTAGGATTGATATAGCTTTTATAAGGCCTTCAACAATATGAAGTCTTTTTTTAGCATGCGCTAAATCAAAAGCAGTTCTTTTTAAAACTATTTCTTTATAATGAGCAAGATGAGCATCAAGTATATCAAGAATACCAAGTTGTTTAGGACGTCGATTAACTATTGCTATCATATTGTAATTATATGTTGTTTGTAATTCTGTATTTTTATATAAATAGTTTAAAATTAAATCAGAGTTAGCGCCAGATTTTAATTCTATAACAAGTCTTATACCATCTTTATCAGTTTCATCACGAACTTCTGCAATACCTTCGATTTTCTTATCAATTCTTATTTCATCTATTTTGCGTGCAATACTTGATTTTAAAACATCAAATGGTATTTCTGTTACTATTATATTTGTTTTACCTTTTACTTTTTCTAAATCTACTTTAGCACGTACTGTTATCTTACCTCGACCAGATGTAAAGGCATCAATTATTCCTTTTGAGTCATATACTACTCCGCCGGTTGGAAAGTCTGGTCCTTTTACGATTTCCATAATTGTCTCTAACCTACAATTTGGAGAATCTATTCTTTTTATAGTGGCATCTATTATTTCTCCAAGGTTATGAGGCGGAATATTAGTAGCATAACCTGCACTTATTCCGTTAGCACCGTTTACTAATAAATTACAAAATTTTGCAGGAAGAACAGTAGGTTCAAGTTCAGTGTCATCAAAGTTTGGAGCCCATACTACAGTATCTTTATCGATATCTTTCAAAAGTTCATTAGATATCTTAGAAAGGCGCGCTTCCGTATAACGCATAGCAGCAGGTGAATCTCCATCTATTGAACCATTATTACCTTGCATATCAATGTATGGAGTATTTTGTTTCCACCACTGACTCATACGTACCATAGCATCATAAATAGAACTATCACCATGTGGATGGTAATTACCCATTATATGTCCAACAGTTTTGGCACTTTTACGATATGGTTTATCGTAAGTATTACGTTCTCTAAACATACCATAAAGTATTCTTCTTTGTACAGGCTTTAATCCATCACGAACATCAGGAATAGCACGATCTTGAATTATATATTTGGAATATCTTCCAAAAGATTGTCCCATTATTTCTTCTAAAGAATAGTTGTATATTTTTTCTAAAACTGATTCTGTCTTCTTCATATTCTTATCACCAATACTATTATACATTAAAAAGGCATTTTTTTACAAATATTTACCTTTTTTTGACGTAAAGAAAAAGTTTATCTAAATTAATAGACAAACTCTAAGGATAAGTATACATGGAAGAAAAACTTATCTTTATATAAACTCTACAGGAGTATGTATAGAGTTTACAATATTATTATATATCAAGTAATTCATTTATTCTATATATTTTATCACTTATTTCATCATTTGTAATATTGTTTTCTAAATGCTTAATAATCTTTTCTATTAATATAAAACTATATAATAAACTATCAGTATCAAAATTGTAATTAGAATAAGTATTACTATCAGCTTCATATTTATCAATAATCAAATTATTATCATCAATTATGTAATTAATATTACTATCTGCAAGTTTACTGGTAACACTGAAAATATTCTTAACAGGAAAACCACATTTAAATGTATTTTTTATCTTTTTAATCTTATAATTAAATAATTTGTTTATAATCAATGCATCTTTTGAAAAGCATTCATAAAAGCTACCTACTTTTATGAATATAAGATAATCATTATATACCGATTTATATTTATAATACTTTTCTAGCATATAAAACCTCCTACTGTTTGATAATATAAGTTATTACAATTACCATACATAAGAATACCTTTGTAACTAGAAAGTAACCTTTTATAATCAAAATAATCAATGTATTTATTATTATATAATAAGTTTATATTTTTAGTTTTCTTCTTAAACTTTTTCTTTGTATTATTCCTTAATTTCATAATAATATGATTATTTTTAATATAGAATCTATATCCTAAAAAATCTATTCCATTTTTGATACTATCTATTCTAGTCTTCTTTTTGTTTATTTCTAATTCATAATCTTTTCTTAATTTATTAGTAATGCAATTTAAACAGTACTTTAAATATTCTTTAGAATGATGTAATAAAATAAAATCATCCATAAAATTAAGTAAAAACCTAATATGCAAATCTTCTTTTATATAATGATTTATTTCTAAAAGATATATAAGTCCAAAACATTGTGATGTTTGATCACCAAGGGGTGCTCCTTTATTATATTTATATATAGGTACTTCAGAAGTCTCTTTAATTAAAGATTCTTTATTTTTAAGATTAGAATCATTCAAATAATTAATTCTATTATTTATTAAAGAATTAATCTTATTGTTTATATAATTATGATTAGTAGAATCAATAATACTAAATAATACTTTTAAAGCATCTTTATCTTTTATATTATCTAATAAAATTCTTTTTAATATATTATGATCTATATTATAAAAGTACTTACTTATATCTATTTTTAAAACATAAAAGTTATCATATTTATTTTTTATTTCATTAAGATATTTTTTTAATAACTTAATACCATAACTAGTACCTTTACCTTTTCTTGTAGCTATCATACTATTTGGATATTTAGGCTCAAACGTTTTAACTAAAATATGTTCTGCAATTAAATGATTTATTATTTTATCTTCTATCTCTTGTGCCATTACTATTCTACATTTTGGATCTGTTATCATAAAAATATTATATTTACCAAATGATAAGTTATTATTCATTAATCTATTTTTAATATTTATTATATGTTCTGTTTTATATAATTCAAACTTATCTACTTTAGATTTATTTCTAACAGTTGTGCATACTTTATTAGTCATAGAAACAATGTTATTTAAATCATAACAAGCACTGTATAAATTATTTGATCGTTTCATAATTAAACCAACCTCTTATCATTTTATCAAGACCCAGTAAATGATTTGAATAACTTAAAAACTTCTTTTCAGATAATAAATCTTTTCTTAATGCTTCTTCTAGATAGAAATTAAGCATTTGTATAGAAACTACTATTTCTTTTTTTATAGAAATATCTTGAAATATATTAGCACGATATATATTTTCAAGTATGTCATAACAACAATTAATTATTCTTTCTTTAAGCACTTTATAATCATTAGAAAAGTTAGTAGTATTTTTTTCAATAAATCTAATAGTTTTTCTAGCATTTCTAGCTATTATAAAGTTTTCATGTATAACATATTTTTCTTTTAATTTATTAAGTTTTTCTATCTTTTTATTGGAAATATCTTCCATAAGAAACACCTCACTTCAATAAAAAAAGTAGTAACGATAGAAAAAGAAGATATTCATATAAATATTACTAACCTAATTTTTCGTTTACTACTATATATTTTGTGATAAAATCACAAGGGATATCTTTGTTTCTATATCTTAAACGATTTAACCTTAATCAAATCATAAGTAATTATAGAAAATCTGGGGCACGGAAAGCTACTACTCATTGCATTCTGAATTGCCATTGTTATTCGCATTGCATTCTGTACTGTCATCATTAGCATTGACATTGCCATTCATATTCGCATTAGCATTGAGACCCGAAGCGGAACAATTGATGTTGTTCTCGTTAACGGAGCAAACCTTACAATTTCATTCAAGATATCCCTATATAGACTCTGACAAAGGATAAGTTATGTCTAGAGTTTATACCATGTTTTTTCCATTTTTAACTACCATCGTTAGTACATATTACATATTATCGATAACATAGTCTACCAACCAAGTAAGTTTTGTTAAAAATGGAGCCTGCGACTACACTTGCGTTCGTCGCTTATTCGGACCTTTCGGTCCTCAATATCTTTTGCTTTTCGCAAAAGAGGATTTAAGATTTAGAGATGCTGGGGCACGGAAAGCTACTACTCAAAGCAATCTGAATCGCCATCGCTATTCGCATCGCAACCTGCACTGCCATCACTAGCACCGACAGAGCCACTCAGATCCGCACCAGCAAAGAGACCCGAAGCGGAACAATAGATGCCGTCCTCGGTAACGGAGCAAACATTGTTTTCTATCGCATTTGGTCCGAAGGCTTCTAGTAAAGTGTTATAATTTTCTTGATAATACGGTGCTGGATTTTCTGTATTATAACCTGCATTTGCTGTTTCTACTCCTTTTAAACAATATAATGTATTATTTCTTATAAAACATGCATCATTTCTTTCTACTTTACCATCATTTCCTATTTTATGTCCTAAAAAGTATGTTTTATTTAGTGTTGTATAATCTTCTGTATAATCAAAGCCTCCAAATGTTCCAGTTTTTCCTTGACAAGAATATCCTGCTGGTGAACCAAATCCTTCTAATGCTGTTTGACATTCACTTTGATTTTCATAAGGTCCCACTGGTGCTTCTTGATTTCCATCTGTTATTACATATTTAGTACCAGATACGGGTGTTATTGAAGTACCTATACTTACATTATTTGTTCCATATCTATATACATATTCTGGATATGCACTTTTTTGTTTTTCAGTAGATGTTAATCCTATCTTAAACTTGTATTGTAGTTTTGTTGATTGATTCCAACTTGATGCATCTACTGCTCCATCTATCCATGCTCTTAATTTAAACTTATCTTGTACTGTTTCATGAGTACTATCATGACTATGCTTTCCTGTATATAGTTTATAATTTGTTAAATTTGATATTAGAGTTGGTGCTACTTTTTGTGTTCCAGAATAATCTGTTAAATATACTTTTATTTGGTTGTCATTTAAAGATGTATATCCATTATCTACTTCTAGCTTTTGTATATTTATATTATATTCTATATCTATATCTTTTACTGTTTTACTTGTTACTGCAAAATCAAATGTTTCTGTCTGAGCTTTACCTTCATTATCACTCATAGGTAGTGCATTTTCTATTGTTATTATATTTGTATTACTTTCTAATAAATCTAAACTTATATCATTTGTTGATATTGTGTTTACTAGTGTTCCATTAAATACATAGTTCCATACTGCAAATGATGCTCCTAC
>CADBUX010000010.1 GCA_902797995.1 uncultured Erysipelotrichaceae bacterium
CGCCTTCTATTTCTCTATCATAAATAAGAGTATTAACAGTTACATAAATACGCACTCCATATAAATGGCAATAACGAGTAGCCTCTTTCATTTCCTCTAAAGTAAAGTTTTTAGCATATTTTCTAGCACCATAATCCTTTAAAGAAACATAGACTGCATCACATCCACACTTAATAGCCATTTTAAGCGTTTCCATATCTCCTGCACCACTTAATAGCTCAACTTTTTTCACAAATATCACCACCAAATTCAACAAGAGAATTATAACACAGAAAGCCAAAAAAAAGAAGATTACTCTTCTCTTTCATCTGCATCTAGTTCATAACTAGCACAAATAGTATCCTCTTTTTCTTCTGAAGTCTCATCCTCATTAGAAACTTTAATTTCATCCAAAGTACAAAGTTCTTCATCAGAATCATTATACTTGCAAGAAGTTACATCACAATTAATTTTTTGATTATTATCTTCCATCTTATCACCCAGTATTATTATTAGCAAAAAACTATTTTTTATACTTAAGCTTTACAAGTTTAGAAAAACTAACTATTAAAGGTGTAACAGAAGTACCACTTCTATACTTTGTAGTACTTTTACCGCCATGTATTAAATTTTCCATATTAATATTTTTTTTCTTTAGTAATACTCCAAAAAAAGGAATATCATCTTCAATAGAAATAAAATCATATTTATTTAAATCATCATATTCTTTATTAAAATTTAAATCCAAATGATTAATTTTTCTTTCATAAAAATTAGGATTAATTACAGAAACAAAAGTTTTTTCATTAATATCATTTTTATTCATAGATACTGGTACTGATGAATCTAAACATATTGCAGTAATAGCATCATTATCTGTTACAACATTACCCTTAACATTATTAATTAAATAAGTAAAACTCTCAGCATTACCACTTGTATATATAACATCATAGCCCTCTAATCCAAGAACTTCTAAAATCTGTTTAGATGCGGCCTCTTCAATCCTTCTAGCATCAAGTCCTAATTTATGTAAAGAATTGCTATTATATCCATAATCCAAGCTTACTTTCTCATAGGAATTTAAAATATCTTCTTTCATAATTCACCTCAAAAATAATAATATTTTTCTATAAAAATCATACAATTTATAGAAAATAACTATTACAAAATCATTATAACATCTAAAAAAATATAAGTAAAACTTACTAGAGGTGAAATAATTGAAAAAAACAAAAATACTATTACTAATATTAATATCTATCATGCTTATCGGATGTACTAATACTGTAAATTGTAATATTAAAACAAATAACTATACTTCAAGTATTAAAGTTAAATTTAAAGACAATAAGCCACTAACATATAAATTTAAAGATAAAATGAATTTTTCTAAAACATCAATAAATAAAAAAGAGTATTATAAAGAAAAATATAATAAATATAACAATTTAATATTAACTAAAAACATGAAATTAAAAAATAAAAGTAATTACATATCCACAAAAATAAACTATAACTTTAAAAAGAATAAAGAAAAACAAGAAAACATATTACTTATAAAAAGAAACTATACAAGAAAACAAACATTAAAAAAAATAAAAAGTTTAGGCTACACCTGTAAATAACCTAAACTTTATTTATAATTATTAATTAAATTAACAAGTTCTTCTTCCTCAGAAGCAGAATTCCTTTTCATCTCAACATTTTGATCAAACCATTCAGGAACTTTAGAATCCTTAACTTTCTTAACACCCGCATCCTTCTTCTTTGCCTTTTTATGTTCTTTTATACAAGCATTCATAGCCTCAGGTACTGTTTCAATTCCAAGTCTTTTCCAGTGACTTGCAATAGTCTCTATATAAGTCTTATTAAGTTTTTGATTGTTAACACGAAGTACATAATCAAGAAGTACATTTACAACTCCTGGAGTAAGTTTTAAATCAAGAAGAAGATTCTCAACTATCTGAAGATCCCGTGTAACAACTTTACCATTTTTATATTTACTTTTTAAAAATTGATAAGGATTAGTATTTTCAAAAGTATAAACCATCTTACCTCTTTTTGAAACATCTCCAGTAGGGCTCTTCAAATGTTCTGGTTGTGTTGAATGAATAAGTGTAGGAAGATTACCACTGTTTTCAAATTGATAGAAATTACGAGAAGCTTTCCTTAAAGAATCTTTATCTATCATACCCTTCTCATTCACTGAAGTTCTAATTAATCCTTGCATAGTAACAACATCTATATTATATAAAAAACATAAACTATTTATTAAATTACGAACATCTTTATTAAACGCCTTTTCACTTATAGCTTTAGTATCTAGACCAGATATTAAAAGCTCAAAATCAATAGCATTCTTAAATACAATTTTGCCTTTATTCTTAACTACAATATCATCATTATTAAAGAAAGAACTTACAGGAACACTAGTAAATACCTCATCAAAAGAAGAAGAAATATCCTCATAATCTTTTAAAACAACACGAGGCAGTTTATAGCTTTCTACTATTTTCTTATATTCTATTTTACCAACATTATTATATAAAACAATATTTAAAACCGGATGATTTAAAAATTCATTTGCACTTACTGGGCCATATAAAACATATACATAATTACTAATTGAACCTTTTTTAACATAAGTTTTTAAAAGACCAATTCCTTCAAGTCTTTCTCTCATCTTAGTGATATCTTCTAAAGAAGTTTGCATCGCACTAAGTAAATGATGATGAGAAAACTCTTCAGTAACAAAACTATTCTTTTCTAAATCATTAAGTAAAGTTAAATATAAAGAAATAGCCTTATTACCTATAATAGGTTGATATAAATCAACAAGAATTTTCTTATCTTGATCAGTAATAATACTTTTATTAACAACAATATAACTATCTGCAGGTAAAACCATATTAACCACCTAAAACAATTATATAAAAATTAAAAAAAAAAAGAAAGTAAATTAGTTTATAATTTAACTAAAATTACATCCTCTCCAATTCTTTGTATTTTATCCCATCCTATTTCTGTCTCACCTTCATTAGATTTAAACCTTAAAAACTTTTTATTCTCTTCCAAAACCAAAGAAATAAGCTTGCCAGACTGATCTATTTTTACATCTATAATATTTCCTATTTTCTTACCTTCTAAATTAACTATATCTTTATATTGAAGTTCAGAAAGTCTCATTGTACCACCTATTAAAGTCTATGAAAAAAAGAAAGAAACATAACTACTTATGCTTCTTAAAAACAAATAATTTACTAAACACATAATTTAAAACTACTATTATAGGTTGTACCAATATTTTAGAAATTTTATCATTTATATGAAAAGGTTTAGTAAATAAAAACATACAAAACATTTCTATTCCAAGCGTTGCAAGTCTAGAGGCAAAAAATTTAACCATCTCATAAGCTAAACTCATACCTTTTTTATCTGATTCAAATACATATTTCTTATTTGTAAAAAAAGCAAAAAGTACTGCTAAAACCCAAGATACAACGGTAGATACTTGAATAAAAAACTGAGTATTAGCTCTAAAAATGAATTGTTTTACTACATAATAAGAAGCAATACTAACAACAGTAGTAAGGCCTCCCACTATTAAATAATTAATTATTTCTTTATATTTTTTATATAAATTACTTAACTTTTTTATCATTTGTTATTTCTTCCTTCACTATATAAATAGGTCTTTTCTTACTTTCCATATATATTTTACTAATATACTCACCAATTATACCAATACAGAAAAGTTGTATTCCTCCGATTAAAAGTATTAAAGTTATAATCGTAGGATATCCTGGAATATCTATTCCAATAAAGATTTTTTGAATTAATACAACAAATAAATATATACCAGATAATAAAGATAAAACAAGGCCTAATATAGTAGCAAGTTTAAGAGGTTTTGTAGAAAATGATACAATACCTTCAAGTGCATATTTAAATAGTTTATATGAGCCCCATTTAGAAGTACCATTAACCCTTTCAAGTGGGGTATATGGTAGATAACTAGTATTAAATCCTACCCAAGAAAATATTCCTTTTGTAAATCTACAACGTTCTTCTAAAGAAAGAAGTGCTTCTTTAACATTTTTTCTAAACATTCTAAAGTCACTAGCACCTTGTTTTAATTTAACATCAGATACTTTATTCATAAGACCATAAAACATGCCCTTTATCTTAGACATTAACTTACCTTCAATACGAGATTCTTGATAATAACAAACACAATCTACCAACTTATCAGCATCAAGTATCTCTGCCATTTTTAAAGTCATCCTTGGAGGTTGTTGCATATCAGCATCTATTAAAACAGTATAATCCCCCGTAGCAGCCTTAAGTCCTGCATATAAAACAGATTCTTTACCAAAATTTCTAGAAAAAGATAATATTTTAACAACAAAATCAGTTGTTTTACTAATTTCTTTTAATTCATTTAAAGTATTATCACTTGAGCCATCATTAACAAAAATAAGTTCTATTTTATACTTTTTGCTATCTTTATAAGTATTTAAAACATCTTCAAAAAAAAGTTTTACATTACCTTCTTCATTATAACAAGGTACCACCATTGATATCTTTTTCATGTTTCATTACTCCTTTACTAACAACAATTGTTATTACTAATAAACCAAGTCCAATAATTGATAAAACCTTACCTAAATTTAACCAAGGAGCTGTATATTTAATAGTAACATCATGACTTCCAGAAGAAATATCAAATCCAATAAATGCTTTATTTACCATTTGATAATTAACCTTCTTGCCATCAACAAATATATTATAACCCTTATCATATGGAATTGAAAAGTTAAAATAACCATTTTCTCTAACATTTATATGCCCTTTTATAACATCACCAAAAGTAGCATTTCTATCTATTATAAATTCATCATGCAAATCATTAATACTTTTAACATAGTTATAATCTAAAGTATAAAGTTCTATATTAGATATTTCATATTTGCCTTTAACTATATCAATATTAAACTCCTTAGGATTAGATAATACATACGTAAAATCATAATTATGATTATGGTATTTCCAGCTTTTACAAGTTAAAGTATTCATAACACCATTAATAGTAATCGAAGTATCACCAAACTTGCAACCTTGAGAATAATTCATATCAAATTTAATTATAAATATTTTATTATCAAAACTTTGATTTATTTTTAAATTAATATTTTTATCATCTTTTAAGTTAAATTTATAATCAGTTTTAAGCTCATTAGATATATCACTAATATTAACTTTTTCTAATTTAGAATTAAAACCAGAATCAATATCTTTATTAACAATCGTATAATTAAGAAGTGCTTCAATATTATATGGATATTTCAAGGAATCAAATTCCTTTTCACTCATTAATTTACTATTCCTATAACCAATACTAAAAACATCATCATTTTTATATAATTTATAATTGTTTTTACCATCAATTAATTTATATCCAATCGGAGCATCTCCATCACTAATCAAATACTTATTAGCAAAATATATATTAAATAAAGGATTACTAACATCACTTAAAATACCATCATTTCTATTAGGATTATTAGTATTAAAAATATACCAATAAAAGCCTTTATAATATTTATTAGTAATTGAAGAATACATAGTAGTTTTATATTCAGAAATGTCCCTTATATTATTAGCATTAAAAGCTTTATTAGTAAGATCTGCAGTTCTATATATACTAGCATCATTGGTATAATTAACAAACGATTCTATATTAGAATCATATTGATTTTTTTCTATAAAACTATCACTAAACTTATCAGTAGCATTTATAAAAAGACAATTAGCAAAACTAAAACTTGCAAGCAAAACAATAAAAATATTAACCAAATTCTTTCTTCTTGCAAGAAATAATGCAATAGCAACCAACAATAAATCTATAGTATATTGTATATATGAATTATAATTAATACAACCTAGTATACTCACCAGTAAAGCAATAATTATTAACATTTTTGATAACTTAACTTTTTTAAATAAAAGGTCCTCTAAAGTTATTTTTATCAATAGTATACCCAAAGGTATAAAAGGTATAAAAACCTTACCATTTATATACATAAAACCATTTAAAACATAGTTAAAAATAGGAAAACAAAGAAAACAAGCAAATATAATAGCTAAAAACCTAGTACTTTTATTATTCTTTAATATTAAATATATAATAGAAATAATAAATATTACACTAAGTCCCATAGAATAACTAGAATAAAGTATATTTCTAAAAGATATATGAGGAATCAAATACATCAAAATAGATTCTTCAGTAGCATCCTTAAATCTATTATCTAAAATTGCCCTAAAACTAGGAAGTAATAATACTGCACTTATAAGAACTGGAACAATAAAGTACCAAGCAAAGACAATATGATCTTTGACAAAATCACGTATATTAATATTTTTATTTTTTTCTAAATATAAATAAATATAATAAACAAATAAACATATTAAAGCAGGTATACTAAAGAAATAACTCGAAGTAATAATCAAAACATTAGATAAAATAAGTAACCAAGGACTTTTCTTATAAAAATAGTTTTTAACACCAAAAAGTCCCATAAATATAAACGGCATATAACACATAAACATAATATGTCTATGTGTATGAAGTATCAAAGGCCCAGACATTGTAAATAAAAATGTACAAATAAATCTAAGTTTTCTATTATTAGTCTCATTACTTATCCATACATAACATAATAAAATACTAATTAAAAACAGAATAACAGAAACACCTTCAAGATAAGCTTTCATGCTTAAAAACGGAAATAAATAAGACAAAATTATAATTGGACTTAAAAATCCATAATATGAAAAATTAAATATATTTTGACCCATTCCCAAATTAAAAGCAAAAGATGGAATAAACTTTTTAGTGTTATAAAACAAAGTTCTAAAATACTCAGGAATCATATAATGTTGATAAGAATAATCTATCTTTGATGCATAAGAGCTACCGTTATGTATTAATAAAAATACAAAAATAACAAAAAAAGAAGCTACAATAATAATAATATTAAAATAATCACATTTAGAATATTTCTTCACATTATCACTCCCAAACTAGTGTAATATTACTATTTATTATAGATTTTGTCAAATAATACCAAGTGATTATAATTGTTTTCTAACTCTTTGAATGGCACTCTTTTCAAGTCTAGATATCTGTGCTTGACTTATACCTATTTCCTCAGCTATTTCCATCTGAGTTTTTCCAATTACAAATCTTTGATCTAAAATAAATTGTTCTCTATCACTTAAATTAGATATAGCTTTATCTACAGCAAGTCTTAAATCTAAGTCTTGATTAGAACTACTATCAGCAACTTGATCAAACAAATAAATTGTGTCTCCTCCATCATTATATATTGGTTCAAAAAGACTTAACGGAGGTCTAAGAGCATCAAGAGCATTAACTATATCAGATTCTTCTATTTCTAAAAGCTCAGCAATTTCTTTATTAGTAGGTTCAACACCATTTTTAACAGTAAGCTCATCTTTTAATTTTATTACTTTATAAGCAATATCTTTAATACTTCTACTAATACGAATGCTACTATTATCTCTTAAATAACGACGAACTTCACCAAGTACCATAGGAACGCAGTATGTTGAAAACTTAACGCCATAAGATAAGTCAAAATTATCTATTGCTTTTACAAGCCCAATACATCCAACTTGAAATAAATCATCCATATTTTCATCTTTTTTGTTGAATCTTTTTAAAATACTTAAAACAAGTTTTAAATTACCATTGATAAGTCTTTCACGAGCATTCTTATCACCTTCTTGTGCTTTTCTAAACAACTCTTCCATCTCTTCTGAAGAAAGAACTTCTATTTCACTAGTATTAACACCTGTTATTTCTACTTTATGTTTAGCCATATAAAAACTCCTTTCATATCTATATTGATATAAAAAGAGTTTTATTATTCAAAATTATTTATTAAACATATCTTTTAAATTAAGACTTGCATTATATATTTCTTTTTTAGATAAACTACTATTCTCTTTATTCAAAATATCTACTGCTTCCTTTAAAGTACAATTATTTTTAACAACAATATCAACAAGCATTGCTTCTATTGAACAAGAAACTTCTTCTTTAACAAAACTATCTTTTTCTATAACAAAGGTATATTCTCCAACTGAAGATTTATCATCATTTTTTATCATTTCTAAAACATCAGATATATTTCCGTAATAGTTTTTTTCATGAAGTTTAGTAAGTTCTTTAGAAACACTAATTTTTAAATTTAAAAAATTAGCATTAAGTACTTCAAGTGTTTTTATAATCCTTTTTGGAGATTCATAAAAAATATAAGTATTAACTTTAGAAGATTTAATCTCTTCAATAAGTTTATTTTGATCTTTCTTTTCTCTAGGAAAGAATCCATAAAAAGTAAAACTACTAGTATCAAGACCACTTATAGAAAGTGCTGTAATACAAGCAGATATTCCTCCGATACCAAATACCGGTACATTATTATTTCTACAAGCTCTAACAATAACTTCTCCAGGATCATTTATACAAGGAGTACCTCTAACAATAACTTCTCCAGGATCATTTATACAAGGAGTACCCGCATCAGATATAACAGCAATATTAATTCCATTTTTCAAATCTGAAAGAATACTATCTACTCTTTCGTTCTCATTAAATTTATGATAAGAAACTAGCTTTTGTTTTATATCAAAATGATTTAATAGTTTTAAACTAGTTCTTGTATCCTCACAAAGTATATAATCTACTTCTTTTAATGTATCTATAGCCCTACTAGTTATATCAGATAGATTGCCTATCGGAGTAGCTACAACATATAAAATTCCCATTCTACCACCTACATATTTACCAACTATTACCAATTTAGCTTATTTCATTTACTAACTAAATTATTTGTTATATTATACAAAAGATACATTTGAAAAGTCAGATGCTTTTCCTTTTCATTTACCAGGGGGTTAGTGAAGGAAAGGAGTGATACTATGACTAAAAGAGAAAAATCTCTATATATCATAATATTACTGTTACTTTTTATAGTAATTACATTACTATATAAATAATAAGAGCATCTGATAACACAACCCTGTGTTTTCAGATGCTTTCCCACCAGGATAAGCATTTGATCACCACTTCAAATGTATCCTTTTTTATTTTATGAAGTTTCCTTCACTAAATACATATTACCATATTGTTTTTACCTTTTCAAGTTTACTTATCATCTTTTTCTTTTGATAGTATTTCTTTTTTTAAATTATCAATTATATTAAGTGCTTCAATCGGAGTTATTTCAAGTGTATTTATTTTCTTTATTTTTTCTTCAATTTCATTCTCTTTTTTAGGTTCAAAATCTAAAAATAGACTTGTTTGAGTATAAACTTCTTTTTTTGTTTCTTTCTTTTCATATATATCTAGTATTTCTTTGGCTCTTGTTATTACTTTATTTGGCAAGTTTACAAGTGATGCTACATGAATACCATAACTTTTATCTACTGCTCCATCTTTTACCTTGTGTAAAAATATAATCCTTTCACCTTCTTCTTTTGCGCTTACATGAACATTTTTTAAATTACGAAGATTCTTTTCCAAAGAAGTTAGTTCATGATAATGAGTAGAAAAAAGTGTTTTACATCTAATATTATCATGAATATATTCAAGAATTGACTGTGCTAAACTCATTCCATCATATGTAGCAGTACCACGACCTAGTTCATCAAATAGTATCAAACTATTTTTAGTAGCATTACTAACAGCAAAATTTGCTTCTTTCATTTCAACCATAAAAGTACTTTCACCACTTACTAAATCATCAGATGCTCCAATTCTTGTAAAGATGTTATCAAATATAGGAAGTATTGCTTTTTTACAAGGTACAAATGAACCAATCTGATTTAATATTACACATATTGCAAGCATTCTCATATAAGTAGATTTACCACTCATATTTGGACCAGTTATTAATAAAATATTAGTCCTTTCATCCATAATAACATCATTTGGAACATAATCTTTTTTAGAAACCACTTCAACAACTGGATGTCTTCCATCTTTAATAAAAATACTATGACTATCTGTTATTTCAGGTTTAACAAAATTATTAGATTCTGCAACAACTGCAAGTGATAAAATAACATCAAGTTCACTTAATACTGCTGCCACTTCTTGAATTTTTGGAATATATTCTTTTGTTTTATTTCTTATATCTAAGAATAGTTCATACTCAAGATTTATTATTTTATCTTCTGCATTTAGTATAAGATCTTCTTGTTCTTTTAGTTTTGGAGTAATAAATCTTTCTGCATTAGCAAGCGTCTGTTTTCTCTCATAACCAAATTCTTCTTTTACATTTCCTGTTTGTCCTTTACTTATTTCAATATAATAGCCAAACACTCTATTGTATCCTACTTTTAGATTTTTAATTCCAGTACGTTCTTTTTCTTCTTGTTCTATTTGAAGAATAAAATCTTTTCCACCACTTGATAGTTTTCTTAGATTATCTAGTTCTTCATTATAACCATCTTTAATGATATTTCCTTCTTTAACATATACTGGAGGATCTTCTTTTATAGCTTTCTCTAAGAGATCATGAAGATCTTCTAAAGTATCAAAAGTTTTATCATATTTAATATTGTCAAGTATCTCCTTAATATTAGGAAGCGTACTTAATGAATTCTTTAACCAAATTAGATCTCTTCCATTTACATTACCATAAGCAATTCTTCCTGATAATCTTTCTAAGTCATATACATTATTTAATAATTCTCTTAGTTCTTCTTTATAGATAAACTCTGTTAAAAATGTCGAGATAAAGTTTTGCCTTCTTAGTATCTGTTCTTTATTTATTAAAGGATTTTCTATATAACTTTTTAATGTTCTAGATCCCATTGCAGTTTTTGTTTTATCTAAAAACCAAAGAAGTGAATAGGTTCTTTCTTTTAGTCTTAGTGTTTCGGTAAGTTCTAGATTTCTTTTTGTATGAATATCTAAATTTAATGTATCCATTTTTTTATTGTGAACAACTTTTTGTAAATGTGATAAATCTCCTTTTTTAGTATCTTCTATGTAAAAAAGTAAGTGTTTTACTGACGTAATAAGCCTTTGATCTTCGAGTGTCCTATAAATATAACTATAGTTTTCAGAAAGATCATTACTAATTGTTACTAAAATATTATAGTTTTCTCTTAAAATATTTATAATTTCTCTGTTTATTTTTGAATTTACTAATACTTCTTTTAATTCTAATCTTAATACTTCATTTATTATTTTTTCTTTATCGTAATCTATTAGTTCTGTATGAAAAGAGCCTGTGGATATATCTGCATAAGATAGAGCATAACAATGATCAAAATCATAAATACTTCCAATGTAATTATTATTTTTTTCATCAAGTGAAGAATTGTCCATAATTGTACCCTTTGTAACTACTTGTGTTATCCCACGTTCTACTACTCCTTTTCCAGGAGGTGTTAGTTGTTCACAAATTGCTACTTTATAACCTTTTTCAACAAGTTTTTGTAAATAACTTTCATATGCATGATAAGGTATTCCGCACATAGGAACTCTTTCTTCTAAACCAGCATTTCTCCCCGTTAGAGCAAGTTCTAATTCTTTTGAACCAGTAATAGCATCTTCAAAAAACATTTCATAAAAATCCCCAAGTCTATAAAATATAATTGTATCTTCATATTTATCTTTTATACTCATATATTGTGCCATCATTGGTGATAACTTTGATCTATCTACTTCGCTTCTTTTCATAAACAACACCAATATTTATTGTATCAAAAATTGCTTTTTTTTGCTATTAAAACAAAGAAAAAAGTAGTATTTTTAACTACTTATTACAATAATATATCCTATCATTGTCATCATCTATTAATACTGTATGAGATTTATCTTTAGTCTTAGTAACAATCATTTTATAAGCATCATCAACATCATCCCATTCATTAACTAAATCACCATGTTCATATTTTTCAAGAGGATTAAGTCCAATAGCATGACTTTTATTACTTTTAATAAAACTATTCAAATCATCATCTTCAAAGTAATACACACCTTTAAAATAGTTTTCAGTATTATTATAATAACCAAGGATAAAAGTTTTATCATCGTTTAAAGTCACAACAAGATCATAATCATTATCTAGTATACTATTAACACCATTACAATTCCAAGTACCAACTACCTCAGAATAATCCTCTTTAGTATAACCATATTTATCATTTTCATCATAATTATCTGCAATATAAACAAATAACACTATCCAAAGAATAAATACGATAACGGCCACAATCATAGCAATAGCATTAAGTACAATACCTGAATACTTTCTTCCATGAACCCTTCCAACAATACCAAGTATTAAGCCTACCAAAGCAAGAGGTATTATAAAAATATTAACAATAAAAGATAAAACAAAAGAAATAATACCTAATACCAAAGAAGCAGTAGCTAAACCTTCAGTACCAGTTTTTTTAGGTTTTAAATCAGAAACTATAACTTGCTTCTTACCACATTTTAAGCAGTATACATCTCCTCCATTTATTTTTTCTCCGCAATATTCACAAAATCTCATAAAACCCTCCTATTAAATTTTTTCTATTTTTTCTTTACCACCCATATATGGCCTTAAAACTTCAGGAATAGTTATACTTCCATCTTCATTATAATTATTCTCAATTACAGCTATTAATGCCCTTAAAGAAGCCAAAACTGTGTTATTAAGAGTATGTGGATGATAATTACCATTTTCTCCTTTTACTCTTATTCCAAGACGTCTTGCTTGAGCATCTCCAAGAGTTGAACAAGAGCCTACTTCAAAATATGTTTTTTGACGAGGTGACCAAGCTTCAACATCTACTGATTTTACTTTAAGATCTGCAAGATCTCCAGAACAGCATTCAAGCGTTCTAACAGGTATATTCATATTATTAAATATCTCTACAGTATATTTCCACATTTTATTATACCAATCCATACTATCTTCTGGTTCACAAAGAACAATCATTTCTTGTTTTTCGAATTGATGCATACGATATATACCACGTTCTTCAATTCCATGTGCTCCGACTTCTTTTCTAAAACAAGGTGAATAAGAAGTCATTGTGACAGGAAGCTCTTCTTTATTTAAAATTTGACCCATAAATTTAGCAATCATAGGATGCTCACTTGTACCGATTAAATATAAGTCTTCACCTTCTATTTTATATACCATTGCATCTCTTTCTTCAAAAGACATAACCTCATCTATTGTTTCTCCTCTAAGCATAAATGGAGGAATACAATAAGTAAAACCTTTTTCTATCATATAGTCTCTACCATAAGCAAGCATTGCGCTATTAAGTCTTGCAGCATCACCAACAAGATAACAGAAACCTGCCCCTGTAGTTCTTCCCGCAGAAGTTTTATCAAGTCCTTTGATACTTTCTAAAATATCTGCATGATAAGGTATTTCATAACACGGTACTTTTGGTTCTCCATATTTTTCTAGTTCTACATTTTTAGTATCATCTTCCCCGATTGGAACAGAAGAATCCATTATATTTGGAATAATCATCATTATTTCTCTTATTCTATCATTTATTTGGCTTTCTTCTGCTTCAATTCCTTTTATTTTATCATTTATTTTTGAAACCTCTTCTTTGACATCATTTGCTTTATCTATTTCTTTATTTCTCATCAAAGATCCTATCTCTTCACTTTTTTGCTTGCGCATCATACGAAGATTATCACCTTCAAGTTTTAATGCACGTGTCTTTTTATCAAGTTCATATACTTCATCTACTAAAGGAAGTTTATTATCTTGAAACTTCTTTTTGATATTTTCTTTAACAAAATCTTTATTTTCTCTTATTAATTTTATATCTATCATAATATCTCTCCTTTTTTTATTTCTATTTCTTCAAACCTATATTTTTGTTTTACATCAGGATACTTTTCTCTATCAACTTCCGACAGAAACATATCAAGTGGTCTTGCACATAAAGATAAATCCCCATATAAATGCCTATATATTACAAGATCCTCACCAGTTTCACTATGCTTAGCAATATCCAAAACAAGATATAAATTACCCTTAAAATGTTTATAAATATGATTAAGTTTAATTTCTCTATCCATATTTCCTCCCAAAAAACAAAAAAAGAATAACACTTAAGGAGTGCTAAGAGCACGGTGCCATCCTTTATTTTACTTAATTTGATAACGGTTATCTCCCGGAAGCTATAAAGCCTCTTCTAAAGAGTAGATTCATAAAGTATTTATATTAGTTTTCACCAACCACTAACTCTCTATAAATAAACAAACTTTATTACTTGTCTCTTTTTTGAATTTACAAAGTTATTTTAACAAATTTATCATTATTTGTAAATGTTTTTATCTTCTATTCTTACCAATTATTTCTATATCATAAGTTAAATACTTGATTCGTTCTATAATTCTTCTTGCTTTAACTTTATCATTATTATCTTTAGTAACAGCCAGATGGCTTTCAAGCTCATCAATATTTAAGTTTGATGTAAAAAATGTCGGTAAATTCTCATTCATTCTATATTGTAGAAGCGTACCTAAAATTTCATCCCTACCCCAAGCTGAAACATTTTCAGCTCCTATATCATCTATCAAAAGATAAGGAATAGTTTTTATATACTCATATTTATCACTAAAAGTTGCTTCTTCAAGTTCATTTTTACTAAACGAAGCTTTAAGAGTTCTTAAAAACTCTGGAAAATATATAATTGCACTCTTTTCACCTTTCTTAGCTAGTTCATTAAAAAGCGCTGCAATTAAATAAGTTTTACCAGTTCCAAAATTACCGTGCAAGTATAATCCTTTTACATCTTCTTTTTTATAGTTATCTAAATACTTTAAAATATACTTAATAGCTTCAGTTCTAGAACCATCATCAGTAAAAATATCCTTTATCTTAGCGTCTTTCAAATTCTTAGGCATATCAAACAAATGCAAATTTTCTTTATAGGCATTTGTTTCTAAATCTTTTTGCTTATATCTACAGGCTCTATAAGAAAAAGTAACCGCTTCACCGTCCACTTCAGGTAAATTACAATATCCACAAAGTTCATTTTTGCAGAACTCAAGACCTTTACATTTCATACAATTCTCAAGCTCAGAAGCTGAATTTTCAATACTAGATGTATATTTGTAAAGTCTTTCCCTATCTAGTTTAAGTCTATCTACTATTTCTCTAAAAGCTTCATTATTAAGATTTTGGTTAAAAATATCTCTTAAGTTATCTTCTTTTATATCTATAAAATCGCTCATCTTTTTCATAAGATCACCTAATAAAATTGTAGCATATAAAAAGTGATTTGTTAACAAATCACTTATCTTTTTCTTTGAAAGTACGCTTCTTCCTCTGCGCTATTTATTTCAAACAATTCATTTTTTAATTTTTTAATACTATTCAATACATCTTGTTCTTCTCGCTGCAATTCTTGTTTTCTAGTTTGAATAGCAGAGTACTTTTCTTCTAAGCTTTTTATCTTAATTAATAGTTCTTTATTATTAAGATTTTCTGATATCACGGATTCATTATCAATAAAAGCAGAATAAATATCACTACAAAAAACTACTAAATCTTTTATTTCTTTTTTATTACTACCACCATTAAAATTCCAATCTAAAAAATCATCATAGGTAATATTCATAATATCCTTTAAACGTACGACATTATCTGTTATAAATAGTTTCTTTTTCAAGTTATTAATTGTACAATCAGAAATATTTAAACATCTAATATCCATATTTATATCAATGCTTCCTGTTTCTTCAAATTTATCTTTGTAATACGAAAGAGTTGCTATTCTAACAATTTCTTTAACAACATATACTCTAGATATATCAGAATAAGATTCATTGATAAAATGTGCATATAATTTAGGCCCTTCTACTGTTGAAAAAAACTCTATACAAGCATTAAAAATATACTCTTCCATAACATTATTAATAAGTTCATCTTTTTGGTTACCCTTAAAAATAGAACTATTATAAAAGTACTTATTCTCATTTATACCTTTTTCAACAATCTCAGTAACAGTATTATAAAAAAAGTAAATTTTTTGATTATCAACCATTATATACACTTCCTAAAAACTTAAATGAATGCAAGTTTCGCTGAAACTGAAACTCCTCCAAGCTTATAAATATCTTCCTGACTAATACTAAATACTATTTTATAAACACTATCCTCATTTTTAGAAAGTTTATCTTTACATAACACTTCGTTTTTATGAACAACACCTTCTTTGATAACCTTACCATCCTTAATAATAGTGTAATTTAAATAATCATAAGGAAAACCTTCGTTTGTATCATTTAAAACAAATGAAATATTCTTTTTTGCATTAGAAACATTCCTAATTTCAACATTATGTTCTTCCACCAAACCAGAACTATTATCAACCTTATCGCCCAAAGAATTAACAACAAAACTAGGCATAGAAGAAATAATACTATCAGCCATTTTGTAACTTTCTTTTACATCATTCCTTAAAAACGAAACAAATAATAAAAACATAATTACAAAAATAATTCTAAAAATTCTATACATTATTTCTTTCTTCATAATATCCCCCTTTAATTGGGCTATATTATACCACAATTAAACCCAAAAATCAAGGATAACATTTTAGAGTATAAAAAATACCAATGTTGTTTATACAAACATTGGTACCTCTTTCTGTTCTTCTTTTTCCATATACTTATTTTCATCAAATAATACTATATTACCTGTTTCTAAAGTTTTTGGCACATCTATCAATCTTTGATTTGAAGAACCTCTAAATAATAAACTAAGGTCTTTTTTTTCTTCTACAAACCTTCCATCTACTAAAACGTCAATCTTCTTAAGAAACTCTAAATAAGATTTGTTTTTTGGTACTAATTTCATTAATTCTTCATACGTAAATCCAGTATAAACCCAAATGTTTAGACCTTTTTTCTTTGCATGTTCTGCTATTATATTACAAGCTTCTGGTTGAAACATAGGATCTCCTCCAGAAAATGTAATACCATCTTGATATTCTAATTCATCTATGGCCTCTAGCACCATACTAATTGGAACTAATCCTCCACCATTAAAATCCCATGTCTGAGGGTTTTGGCAACCAGGACAATGATGTGAACAACCTTGAGTCCATAATACTGCTCTAAGTCCTGGTCCATCAACAATGCTATCACTTTGTAAATCAGCTGCTAACCTTACATATTTTTTATTTTGTTCCATGACAAACTCTATCTTTTACTTCTGCTTTTTTAGCATTGTTAAATCTATCAAGAGTTCCTACTAAATAACCAGTGATTCTTCTAATTCTATCAAAATTAACTCCTTCACCAACTGTTTTTACCTTTTTAACTTCTCTTTCCATAATTAATTCTCCTTTCATTTCTTTTATCTACAATTACCACACGAATCGTAACTGTTTATTTTTTCCATTGGAACGCCTTCGCCTTCATGACGTCCACATCTTGGACATACATCTTTTATTACTCCAACATATCCACATACTGGATCACGATCTACAGGATGGTTAATAGCACCATATCCAACATCACTATCATGCATTATACGAACAACTTTTTCAAATGCATCAACATTGTTAACTGTATCACCATCTAATTCAACATAAGAAATATGCCCAGCATTAGTGAATTTATGATACTTACCTTCAACTTCCATTTTATGTTTAGCAGTTGTTTTATAATAAACTGGGACATGGAATGAATTTGTATAATAATCACGATCAGTTATACCTTTTATTTTTCCATAAATTGATCTATCAATAGCAACAAATCTACCTGATAATCCTTCAGCAGGTGTTGCTAAACACGTAAAGTTTAGGTTATATTCATTAGTATATAAATCACATCTTTCTCTCATATGTTTAATTATTTCAAGTCCAAGTTTTTGTGCCTTTTCACTTTCTCCATGATGTTCACCAATTAATGCTTTTAATGTTTCAGCAAGACCTATAAATCCAATTGATAAAGTCCCATGTTTTAACACTGTTCTTAATTTACTATTATCATCAAGTTTTTCACTATTAAGCCAAACATGTGCTCCTAGCAAGAATTTAAAGTTTCTTCTTGATTTAGAACATTGACATTCAAATCTTTGAAGTAATTGTCCTTTAACTAAATCCATCATTTGATCAAGTTCCGCGTAGAATCCATTCATATCAGCTTTATTTCTTTCTCCTAAAGCAATACCATATTTTAAACCTAGTCTTGGTAAATTAATTGATGTAAAACTTAAATTACCTCTACCTGGAGTAACTGAAGGACCACATACGTTTGCAAGAACACGAGTTCTGCATCCCATATAACCTACTTCTGTATTATAGTCACCAGGAACTAATAATGCCTTATTAAAGCTTGAATCTAAGAATGAGAAATTAGGAAACAATCTTTTAGCAGACACTTTACATGCCAATCTAAATAAATCATAACTTGGATCTTCTTTATTATAATTAACGCCTTCCTTAACCTTAAAAATAGATATTGGAAATATTGGAGTTTCTCCATGTCCAAGTCCTGCATCAGTAGCAAGTAAATAGTTTCTTATTACCATACGACCTTCAGGTGATGTATCAGTCCCAAAATTAATTGATGAAAATGGAACTTGAGCTCCTGCTCTTGAATGCATTGTATTTAAATTATGAATAAGAGCCTCCATTGCTTGATATGTACTTCTATCAGTTTTGCGAATAGCATTATCATAAGCAGCTTTAAATATTTCTTCCATTTTTTTGCCTTTACTAGTAATATCGTTAAACATACTTAAATCTACTTCTATACTATTTAATTTATCAATTTTTTCAACAACTTTATCAAAATTAATAAATCCCATAAAACCTTCAATATCAATTAATTCAAATAACTCTTGTTTAAACTCTTTTTTAAATGTTTTAAGTACTCCAGGAGCCATATAATAATCAAATGCAGGAATACTTTGACCACCATGTTGTTCATTTTGATTAGATTGAATTGCAATAGCAGCAAGTGAGGCATATGACCCTATTGAATTTGGTGTTCTTAAAAAACCATGTCCTGTTGAAAAACCATTTTTAAATAGTTTATTTAAATCTATTTGTGTACATGTTGTTGTACCCATTGCCCAAAAATCTAAATCATGAATATGGATAGCACCCTCATCATGAGCTTTTGCATATTTGTTATCCATTAAATACGCTTTAGCAAATTCTTTTGAAACAGTTGATCCAAAATGAAGCATTGTTCCCATTGGACCATCCCCATCAACATTAGCGTTTTCTCTTTTTGAGTTTTCTTCTGCTGCAGTTTTTAAACCAAGCGATTCTATTGCTTTAACAAATTTATGTTGTTGTTTAACAACAAATGCATCTCGTGATGCCGCACGACGTTCACGATATCCTTTAAACGATTCGTAAACTTCCTCATGTTTTGTTTTTCTTAAAGTATCTTCGATAATATCTTGAATATCTTCTACCCCAATAGTTTTTCTATCTTTATAGTTTTTTTCAATATTAGTTAAAACCTTTTCTTTGACAGTATTAACTACTTTTTCATCATAATCTTCATACACACTGTCAAAACCTTTTTTGATTGCAATTGCTACTTTAGTAGGATTAAAATTAACCCTTTGTCCACTACGTTTAACAACTACAATATCGTTAAAAAATTCTTTTTCCATACTTCCGTCCCTTTCTACATGTTAACCTCTCGCTAACCTAATTAAATGATATACTATTCGTCACTGAAAGTAAATGTTTTTTTTGCTATTTTTTTAAAAAATATTTCAAATTGTAAACCATCATTTTCAATTTTTTCAGGACAAAAAACATTTAACTATGTTTTTCCTTGAAATTAAAAGAAATAGCATTTTTTATGATCATTATTTCACTTTACAAATTAAATTTTTTAGCTATGTAAACATATGACAATTTAATATTTGCCTATTTTACTTTAAGTAAAAAACAAATCTCCAAACAAAAAAAGATATCAAGTTTTACCCAAATACCTTTATAATTTATTCTTACTTTCTTCCCGTAGAACCAAATCCTCCAGCACCTCTTACTGTATCGCTTAGTTCATCTGTTTCAACAAATTTTGCTTTATAAAATGGCATAATCACCATTTGAGCAATTCTTTCCCCATGCATAACAAATTGTTCCTCTAAAGAATGATTATGAAGAGCTACCATTACTTCACCACGGTAATCCGAATCAACCACTCCAACCTTATTCGCAGGAGCAAGTCCCTTTTTACTCGCAAGACCACTTCTTGCAAAAATCATTCCAGCAAAACCTTCAGGAATTTCCATAGCAAGACCAGTTCTAACAAGAATTGTTTGCCCAGGTTCAATAACTAAATCTTCATCCAAAACAGCATATAAATCAAATCCTGCTGCATATTCTGAACCATAACTAGGTATAACTGCCCTTTCATCTAATTTTTTTATTTTTACTTCACCACTCATACTATAATCTCCTCATCTAAATTAATTTCACAAACTTTACCTCTTTTTAAACTTTTTTGAACATCTATTACTCTTTGATTTGATGATCCCCTAAACTTTAATCTAAAATCATGTAATTCATCTTTATACTGTCCATCTACTAAAACATTTATATATTTAAGTACTTCTTTATCCTTAAGATTATCAAATAGAAAACCAGACCATACCCATATATCTTTTTCAGGATATTTTTCTTTAAAAACTTTAACAAGTTTTAAAGTATTATCTATATTTTTAGGATGCATAGGTTCTCCACCAAGAATAGATAAACCTTGTATATATTCTTTATCTGCAAGTTCCAAAACTCTTTCTATAGTTTTATCAGTAAACTCTTTTCCTTTCTTAAAATCCCATGTTTCAGGGTTAAAGCAGTTTTTACAATGAAATTCACATCCTTGCATAAATATTGAAACTCTAACCCCAGGACCATTTGAAATATCCATCTTTCTTATTTTGTTATAGTTCATTATTCGTCATCATCCTTATTATCTATATGTATTACGCGATCTTTAATTTCCGCTGTTCTACCTTTATTCCAGAAATTAGTACCAATATATCCGCAAGTACGTCTTGCAACATTTAATTTATCATGATCCCTATTTCCACATTCTGGGCAATACCATTCTAGGTTTTCATCAAGTAGTATTTCACCAGTATAACCACATTCTTGGCAATAATCACTTTTGGTATTTAATTCTGCATACATGATATTATCATAAATAAACTTAATTACTTCCATAACTGATTCCAAATTATTTTCAAGGTTTGGTGTTTCAATATAAGATATAGCTCCTCCTGGAGATAATTTTTGAAAATCAGATTCAAGTTTTAATTTAGTAAATGCATCTATTTCTTCAAATACTGGAACATGATAAGAATTAGTTATATAATCTCTATCAGTAATTCCTTTAATCTTACCAAATCTTTCTTTTAAACCTTTTGCAAATTTATAAGTAGTAGATTCAATCGGTGTACCATATACTGAATAGTCAATATCTTCTGCTTCTTTCCACTCTTTACAAGCATCATTCATGTGTTCCATTACTTTAATACCAAACTCATAACCTTTACCCTTATCTGTATGAGAATGCCCTGTCATATATTTAACACATTCATAAAGCCCAGCATATCCAAGTGATATTGTTGAATATCCATGATGCAATAGTTCATGAATTGATTCACCTTTTTCAAGTCTAGCAAGTGCTCCATGTTGCCAAAGAATCGGAGCAACGTCACTAGTTGCTTTACTAAGTCTTTTATGTCTTATTTGAAGAGCTCTATGACACATATCAAGTCTTTCATCAAATATCCTCCAGAATAGATCCATATCTTTTCCTGAAGAAAGTGCTATATCAGGTAAGTTAATAGTTACAACACCTTGATTAAATCTACCATAATACTTCCCTTTTCCTTCAACATAATTCTTAGCACGTGCAACATTACCTCTACTAATTGATCTATCAGGAGTTAAAAATGATCTACATCCCATACATGGATAGCATTCTCCTTCTCCAAACTCATTTTTCTTAAGTTCTTTCATAACCTTTTCCGATATATAATCAGGAACCATTCTTTTAGCAGTACATTTAGCAGCAAGTTTAGTTAAATAATAATACTTCCCTTTTGGATTCATATTGTCTTCTTCAAGAACATAAAGAAGTTTTGGAAATGCTGGTGTTATATAAACACCTTTTTCATTTTTCATACCAAGTATTCTTTGATTTAAAAATTCTTCAATAATCATAGCAAGTTCTTCTTTATATTCGTCTGTTTCTCCAAGATACATATTAACTGATAAAAATGGAGCTTGACCATTCGTATTAGTTAGTGAATTAATTTGGTATTGAAACGTTTGAACACCATCAACTATTTCTTTATGCAAATCTTCTTTTGCATATTTTTCACATTCTGCTTTTTTAAAGCCGCGCTTTTTATATTTATCTAAATATCTATTATAAGAATCTCTTACAAAAGGTGCCAAATGAGTAAGAGTTATTGTAGCGCCTCCATATTGAGAAGATGTAACGGCAGTAATAAGTTGTGTAGCAATTGTCATAGCAGTTAAAAATCTATGTGGTTTTTCTATCATTACACCATTCATATTTGTACCATTTTGAAGCATATCATCCAAGTTGATTAAATCACAATTATGAAGTGCATTTTGTGCAAAATAGTCAGCATCATGAAAGTGAATTATTCCTTCTTCATGAGCTTTTACTATATCTTCAGGAAGTAAAAATCTTTTCGTAATATCAGTACTAGTAATACCCGCTAAATAGTCTCTTTGAGTAGTAACTACTTTTGCATTTTTATTTGAATTCTCAGTATTCCAATATTCACTTTCACCATCTATTAACTCCTTGATAACTAAATCAGTTGTATTACTTTTTCTTACAAGTTCTCTTGTATATCTATAAGTAATATACTTTTTAGCAAGTTGATATTTTCCAATTGACATTAACTTCATTTCAATAATATCTTGAATATCTTCAACTAGAATTCTCTTTTTTCCTAACTTTTCAATATACTTAATTATATTCTTAATTTGAACAGAAGAAGCTTGTTCTTCTTCAGTAACATCATTATTTGCTCTACTGATAGCACTTTCTATTTTTTCCGGACAATAATCTACCATATGTCCATCTCTTTTAATTACTTTCATAATACTTTACCTACCTTTTCTATCTTGTCTACAATAAAAAATATAGCACAATTTAAAAAATGCATATTGTTGCACTTGCAACATTTTTAAAAAAAGATTATAATTTTTTTAAGAGGTGTAAACTATGGCAAAATTGTTAGACGGAATATCCCTTAATAATCAAAGAAAATTACTCAAAATGTTTGAAGCACATACCTTTACATATAGAAGTGACAAGACTATACTTTCTACTTTAAAACACGAAAATATAATTGGTATAGTTCTTGAAGGAAGCGTCCAAATTACATATAATAACTATAATGGAGATAAAACAATAATAGAAAATCTTAAAGAAGGAGACGCACTAGGAACCATGTTTTTACCTATTGCAGAAGACGATTATGAAATAACAACTAAAAACGACACAAAAATAGCAATTATCGATTATAAAAACATAATTAATAATAGTTTCTATAATTACTCTTATTACTGCGAGTTTATAAACAACTTACTAAATCTAATGACAAGTAAAATGCAAGAGAAGAACGAAAGAATTGAACTTCTTTCCAAAAAAACCATAAGAAATAAACTATTAGAATATTTCAAAATAAAAACAGAAAACAGAATAACAAAAAATATTTACTTACCTTTTACATTTATGGATCTAGCAGCTTATCTTGGAGTAGATAGAAGTGCCATGCATAGAGAACTAAAGCATTTACAAGACGAAGGACTAATTGAAATAAAAAACAAAAAAATAACTCTAAAATACTAGAGCTATTTTTTTAACCTAAAGCAATATCAAGTATCATCATAACTATAAAACCTATTGTTAACCAAATAATTCCAAGATTCGACTTTTTACCTTCGTGCATTTCAGGAACGAGTTCCGCTACAACTACATATATCATTGCACCCGCTGCAAAGGATAAAAGATATGGAAGCATAGGAACAACAACTTCAAGCAAAAGTATAGTTACAACCGCCGCAATTGGTTCAACAACTCCAGATAATACCCCATATATAAATGATCTTGTTTTACTTTTGCCTTCCATTTTTAGTGGCATAGATATAATTGCACCCTCAGGAATGTTTTGAACAGCTATACCAATGGATAATAGCATTGCAGTAGCAAAATCCATACCATTAATTCCAAAAATAGCACCAGCAACACATACTCCAACCGCCATTCCCTCAGGAATATTATGTAACGTAACAGAAAATAAAAGCATATTCATATTTTTATTATTTTTAACTCTAATTTTATCGGCTAAATAGCTTATTATAATCAGAAAAAAAACCCCAAATAATAATCCTACAGATGCAGGTAGCCAAGATATTACTTCTTGATCTTTCGCCATCTCAACAGAGGGAATAATTAAAGACCAAACACTTGCTGCAAGCATAACTCCTGAAGCAAACCCAATCATTACTTTATTAAAGCTATCACCAATATTTTTTTTCAAAAAAAACACAAAAAAACTACCCAAACTTGTACCCATAAAAGGTATCAATATTACTAATATAGAATATAATGTTTTACTCATACTTTTTACTCCTATTTCACTAATATATAGTATGAAGCAAAAACTTTTTTGTGTAAAAAAAATCTCTTATTAAAAATTAATAAGAGACTTAATTCAAATACTATTGAATTTCAATTTTTTTCTTATTTGAGATTTCTTCTTTTTTAGGAACTACTACTTTTAATACACCATCGTTGAAATTTGCCTTGATAGAATCTTCATCTACATCACCAACATAGAATTGACGTTTTGTAGAGCCATAAACTCTTTCTTTTCTAATATAGTTCTTATTTTCTTCATTTCTTTCATCGCTATGACTAGCACTAATAGTTAAATAACCATTTTCAACGTCAATATCTATTTCATCCTTATTGTACCCAGGCACATCCATTTCAACAACGTAATCATTATCTTCTTCATAGATATCACATTTCATATCATTAACTCTCACTTTCCCAAAATCATCAAAGAAATCATCTAAAAAGAAATTTCTAGGTATTAAATTCATTTTTCATTCCTCCTTACATATATAATTATACTCACTTTTTAGCACTTGTCAAGTGCGAGTGCCAAAATATTTTATTTTTTTCATTCATATAATAAAACATGAAGAAAAAAAGTGAAGAAAAAGACCTATTATACTTACAAATATTTGGTTCTCTAATATTTATTATAACCATTATTGTATCAATTATACTAACCTACAATAACATTGAAAGAACGGATAAAAAGAAACCATTATTTAATCAAAAACAAGAAAATAATATTTCTTTAACAAATAGATTAATTATAACAACTATTGCTACAATATTTACTTATATAAGCTATAAGTTTTATGAAATAAATAAAGAAAAAAATGATAAAATTTCAAAAAAAGAACTAATAGCTTCAATATTTGCACTGATCTCATCACTAATACTCTTAAAAACCACTATAGAAAACATAAAAAGAAAAAGCGGAGACAATGATATTAATATTCCTATAATTTAAGGAATCACAAGTACCTGTCCTATACTTAAATTATTACCGGTTAAATTATTAGCTCTTTTTAATGAATCAACGCTTACTCCATAATTAGCCGCTATTCTATATAAAGTGTCTCCACTCTTTACTGTATATGTTCTAGAAGTAGAAGCAGGTATTCTAAGGATTTGTCCTATACTTAAATTATTACTTGTTAGGTTGTTAAAACTCTTTAAAGCATCTACCGTAATTCCATAACTATTTGCTATTTTATAAAGAGTATCACCTGCCTGTACAGAATATGTTTGAGATGGAGTGCTAGAACCATTTGGAATAACAAGAATCTGTCCTATACTTAAAAGATTATTTGTTAAGTTATTTACATTTTTTAAAGCATCTACTGTTACACCATAATTACCTGCAATCTTATATAAGCTATCTCCACTCTTAACAACATATGTATTTGATGGAGAAGGAGGAATTGAAGGGTCCATTGGACTTCCCCCAGTAGTACCCGGAATAATTAGTACTTGTCCTATATTTAAAAGATTACTAGTCAAATTATTAGCTTTCTTAAGTGCATCCACACTTATTCCAAAGTTACTAGCAATTTTATAAAGACTATCACCTTTTTCTACCACATAATAATCAGTACCAATAGGAACATACTGATAACCAGTATACATTGCAATCGCACGAACTACAGCTTCAGCATAATCTAAATAATTGTTTTTCATTCTATTTGCATCACTACTATTATCTACATAACCATAACTAACAAGAACAGTTTTATAATTTGGAGTATCTCTAATTATCGGATAATAATCTTTCGTAGTATTGGATGGATCCCTAAGTTGATAATACTTATTAACAGGATATCCAGCAAGTTCTATTTGATCTGCTATTAAAGAAGCAAGTCTGTCATTATCACGAAGTGGATAAACAATCTCTAATCCAGACTCACCTCCTTTATTAAGATGATTAGAAAGTACAATAACATTTCTATCATTACCATAAGAAGATTGTATAATACCAACCCTTTCATCATCAGACAAAGTCCTATCCGTATTACGAGTTATAATATTAGGAATACCAAGCGCATCAAGTCTTTCTTTTATATAATTAGAAATTAATAAAGAATATTCTTTTTCAACAAGACCATTTCCAGAAACACCAGAATCATTACCACCATGACCAGGATCAATAACAATCTTAAAATTCATTAACATCACCAATTAATTTTATGACAAAAAAAAGAAATTATCATATTAATAATTTCACAAAATTAAAAAACTATCTAACATTAACAGATTCTATTATTTTATCCTTAGCACTTAAGCAGATATTAGACTCTAGCTCATTACCATCTCCATGTTTATAATCGTCAATACTATATGTTAACAAATAAAAATATTTAGAACTTTCTACACCATAATAATAATCTAAAGAACCCCTACTTTTTTTCTCTATATAAAGCATCTTTATATCATTAATAGTAATTTCTTTTAACTCACTAATTTCATCGTTTAAATTAAAATGAATTCTTCCTTTAAACCAATTATTAAAACCATTATAATAATCCTTTTCATCAACATTAGCAGAAAAAGAACAATGAACAAAATTATCAGTATAACGATAATACCTACTATAAGCATATTCCTCATCTCTTTCAAATTCTAAAGGAACATCATAACTTATCTCAGTAAATAAATTCTTAGAAAAACTATTTTCAGATTTTTTAACAAATACAAATATACCCAAAACAATAGCAACAAGAACTATTATAACTATAGGAATAAATATATTTTTATTTTTCATAGTATCACCCACAAAAATTATATCACAAAAAAAGTCATAATAAATGACTTTTTAACAATAACAAAGTATCCCCCCTACTCATTTCCTTTTAAACTAGTAACCATATCAATATTCTTTATCTTTCTAGCTAAGAACCTAGAAACTAAGTACGAAACAATAAACGTTCCAATCGCCGCAATAACATAAGTTCTAATAGTTATATTTGCACCAAAATCATAATGCTCCTCAATTGCAGTTTTAAATAACCAATCAGTTAAATAATATCCAAAAGGAATCCCAATTACAATAGAAATAATTGCAATCCAATTGTTTTGCTTTGTAAAAATATTCTTTATTCTCTTGTCACTAAATCCAAGAACTTTTAAAGTAGCAAACTGATATTCCTTTTCAGTATAAGAAAGTATTCCCAAATTATAAATAATAACGCAACCAAGAACAACAGCAACTCCAATAATTAAAACAAGCATTTCCTTCATCATAGAAAGCATATTATTCATTCCATCTTTTAAAGATAGGATGTTTTGAATAGTTTCTACATTTTTTATTTCTTTAACTTTACCTAAATCTTTATTAGTGTACATAGCATCTGGAATATACTCTACTCCAAGACTTTCCAAATACCTTCTTGTCATAGTAATATTCTGATTTTGAGGATCTCTGTTAAAACCTACAATCTCTGAAGTATAATACTTAGAATCACCATATATATGCCAAGTTATTTTATCGCCAAGATTATACCCTTTTGTAGATGCAAGTTTATAAGTAACATAAACCCCTTTATTAGAATTAACTAAAGTAAACTTATCGTTCTTATCTACAAACCTAACATAATCTTTAGCATCAGTAACAAAAATATTATTAGATTCGCGTTTGTCTCCACTTTTTATTTCAATTCCATATGTTTTAGAAGTTTTATCACCATACTCATCTTCCAAGAATCTTACTTCCTCTTTAGTAATACCTTCTTTTAAATTAAGTTTATAATCAAAGTTATAAAGTCTATCAAACTGTAAATCCACAAAATAGTTCATACTATCAAGCATACCTAAAGCACACACAATAAGCATAGCACAAGAAGCAACCCCAACAACTCCCATAAAAGTACGAATCTTATTTCTCATCATATCTCTTACATTCCATAGAATAGAAAAATTAAACCTTTTAAAAACACCTTTTGACGTAATATTCAAAGATTTGTTTTTAACATTAGGCATCTGATTTTTTAATGTTTCCGCAGGATTTTCTTTTAAAATACCTCTGCATGTATAGAAACTTATTAAAGCAATTACAACAACAACTAAAGCCGCTACTAAATAACTAGAATAAGCAATTACAGGTTTACCATTAGGTATTTCAAAAAATGACATTTGAAGATTCATAAACACATTACCAATAAAGAAATATCCCAAAACAAGTCCAAATACTGATGCAATTAAAGATATCCAGAAACCATACCCTATATAATTAAACAAAACCTTTCTATTGCTAAAGCCTAAAGCTTTTAAAGTTCCAATATTAACTCTTTCGTTTTTAACAACCCTAGTCATAGTAGTAACAACAGAAAGTAGTGCTATAAACAAAAATATTCCAGAAAACACACCAATATATGTTTTACCCTCATCTATTTCACCTTGATAAGTCACATATGAAGATGTATCCTTAATATCAATAACAGCCTTTGCATTAGATACCTTATCTTCAATATTACTCTTAACAGAATCTTTGTTTTCTTCCTTATCTACATCTACCATAACATAGTTAAATACCAAGTAGTCCTTATAATTAAAATCAGGAACCATCATATCAAACATTTTTTTATCATCAATACCAAGCTTTTTCATAGCGTTTTCTTTTATAAAGCTTTCTGGTATTTCATTAATAGATAGATATGCAAAACCAAATTCCTTACGATCCGGATATAACTCTGATTCATCTCTAGTATCATATAGATGATCTGGCACGTTTATAAGTCCTAGAACCTTTTCTTTTAAATCAATTCCTTCATATCTAACAGCAATAGTATCTCCAACAGAAATATTATTTTCTATAGCATAAAAGTTATCAAGCCAAACACCAGATTTATTTAAATCAAATCCCTTACCATCAATTACATAAAACTTACCAATATTATTAGATTCAATAAAATTAAGAAGTAAAGTTTTATCTTCATCAGTAGTGCCAGTAATAGAAAGTTTTCTTTCAGCATCATTTACATTAGAAAGCTTTTTTATGTTATCCAAATCATCACGAGTAAAATTTTCTCCAATAACATTTAAATCTTGTAAATTGTTTTTACCGTAAAACTTATCTGCAGTTGTGGTCATACCAAGCATATAAGCTTCAATACCAGAATAAACCATCACACCAATAAGAACCATTAAAAATATTGTAATATATTGAGATACATTTCCTTTTATATCCCTAAACATTTTCTTTTTTAACATACTACCAAACAACCTCATCTATTTTTTTAGGATTATTATTAACAGTATTAGATTCAACTTCACCATTTTTAAGTCTAATTACACGATCTGCAATATCTGCAATTAAAGAATTATGAGTAACTATTATTACGGTATTTGCACCATTTCGTTCATCACATTGCTTTCTTAATAATTTTAAAACCTCCACACCTGTTTTTGAATCAAGTGCACCGGTAGGTTCATCTGCAAGTATTATCTCAGGATCTTTTGCAATAGCACGAGCTACTGCGACTCTTTGTTGTTCCCCGCCAGAAAGTTGACTAGGAAACTTATCTGCATGCTCATCAAGACCCACTGATTTTAAAACATCTATAGACTTTTTAGGTTTTTTAACAATATCCTTAACAAGTTCAACATTTTCATAAGCTGTAAGTGTTGGTAATATATTATAAAATTGAAATATAAACCCGACATTTTCTGCTCTATAACAAGTAAGTTCTTTATCACTCATTTTAGATACTTCTTTATCACCAATAAAAATATCACCAGAAGTAACTTTATCCATACCTCCAAGTAAATTAAGAAGTGTACTTTTACCAGCCCCACTTGGGCCAAGTATAACTACAAATTCGCCTTTATTAATAAAAAAAGAGCAGTCATTTAAAGCATTAAAACTCTTCTCACCAACAATATAAGTCTTTTTAACATTATTAAATCTTATAAATTCTTTCATATACGCCTCCATAAATATGAGAATTATCTCATGTTTATAATTATACTTATATTTATTAATTCAGTCAACAAAATATGAAACATTTATCACATTGCAATTTACAAAAAAGAATCTTATAATAAAACAAAGGTGATTATATGAAAAAAAGAACCCCTACCCAAAAAAGATCTATAGAAAAGAAAAACAAAATAATAGATAAAGGTTTTAATCTTATATGTAAACAAGGTTATTATAATACAACAACAAACGATATAGCTAAAGAAGCAGGTGTTTCAGTAGGAATTATTTATCAGTATTTCAACGATAAAAAAGATATACTTATCGAAGGAGTAAAAAACTATATAAATAACATTCAAAATCAAACAATAACCATATTAAATAATGAAAATTTAAACAAAAAAAATATAAACAAAACAATAGAAAATATAATAGATAAATTCATAGAAACACATACCATATCAAAAGAAGCACATGAAGAGTTATCAGCAATGTCCCACATTGATAAAAACATTTCAAAAATATATAAAGATTCTGAACTAGAAATGACCGAAAAAATTACACAAATTCTAAAAAGCAATAATATCGAAATAGAAAACAATAAAGAAAAAGTTCACATAATAATCGGTATTATAGAAAACCTATGTCACGAATTTATATACCACAAACATAAAAACATAGATTACAAAATAATGAAAAAAGAAGTAATAAAAACAATCAGTAGCATGATAAAGGAGGTAAACGATGAAAGATAAAATAACATTAATCAATAAAAGTATTGGAGCAGCACTTTTAATAGCATTGGGAAACTTTGGACTTTTAAAACTAGGTAATCCAATAGGCCCAGTAATATTTGCCTTTGGCTTACTTGGAGTATGTTATATGAGGCAAAACTTATTTACAGGTAAATGTGGTTTTCTAATAGAAGATAAAATAAAAATAATAGATTTATTAATTATATTAATAGTAAACCTAATAGCAGGCTATCTATTTGGACTACTCTTTAGTATAGCAGATACAAGTATAATAGATGCAGCAATAAAAAAAGTATCTACTTGGGATCTATCAATAGCATTCTTTATAAAGTCATTCTTATGTGGAGTAATAATGTATATTGCAGTATATATGTATAAAAAAGGAACACCACTTGGAATAATATTTGGAATACCTTTATTCATCTTCTGTGGTTTCCAACACTGTATAGCAAACATAATAACCATGGGAGTAGCAAAAACATGGCACACTTCAATTATAATATGCGTATTAGGAAACTTTATCGGATCACTATTTATGTGGTACATATCAAAAGATAATAAACCAAAACAAAATAAATAATAAGACACACAAAAAAGAATCGAATTACCGATTCTTTTAATTATCCCCATATTTAGAAGTTTGTTCTTCTATTAAATCTTTATCATCAAAATAATTTATTCCCATTGCATCTCTTACTTCTGCAATCTTGCTAATTGCTTTCTCACGAGCTTTTTGAGTACTTTTCATAAGCATTTCATAAACTTCAGGAATTTTCTTTTCATACTCTTTTCTTCTATTTCTAATAGGTTCAAGTTCTTCTTGAATAATATTATTTAAAAACTTTTTAATGACAACATCTCCAAGTCCACCTTTTTTATAATGTTCTTTTAATTCATCCAAGTTTTTATACTCAGGTAAATATTTTTCAAAATGTTGATCTGTGCAAAAAGCATCCAAATATGTAAATACAACATTTCCTTCAATTTTACCAGGATCTTCAACCTTAATATGATCAGGATCAGTATACATACTCATAACTTTCTTTTCAATTACTTCAGCCTCATCTGATAAATAAATACAATTTCCTAACGACTTACTCATTTTAGCCTTACCATCAAGGCCAGGAAGTCTTAAACAAGCCTTATTATCAGGAAGCATCATTTCAGGATTAACAATAACTTCTTTATAAGAATTATTAAAAGATTTAACAAGTTCCCTAGTTTGTTCAAGCATTGGAGCTTGATCTTCCCCAACAGGAACTACAGTAGCATCAAACAAAGTAATATCTGCAGCCTGACTAACTGGATAGGTTAAAAATCCCATAGGAAGACTCTTTTCAAATCCTCTTAACTTCATTTCATCTTTAATCGTAGGATTCCTTTGAAGCCTAGATAAAGTTACTAAGTTTAAATAATAAGAAGTTAGTTCATATAATTCAGGTATTTGGGATTGAACAAATATAGTGGTTTTTTCTGGATCAATACCACACGCTAAATAATCGAGTGTAACTTCTATAACATTTTGTCTAACTTTTTCAATATTATGAAAATTATCTGTTATAGCTTGAGTATCCGCTATCTCAATATAAATTTCATCATATTCACCAGAGTCTTGTAATCTGACTCTATTTTTTAAAGAACCAAGATAATGACCTAAATGAAGTTTACCAGTAGGTCTATCCCCTGTTAAAATAATTTTTTTATTTTTTTCCATTTTTAATCTCCTCTTTCTTATTTTTTACTAATTACTTATTATTAAAAAATACACCAGAGTTTTACAAAATTGTTCATAAACATCCCTTCTTAACAAATAATTATATTATAAATCGAAGCTTAAGTAAACATATTTATCTATATTATTTCAAATATATTATATCATAAAAAACAAATGACTAAACCCGGTATAAACTTAAAAATTCATAAGAGAAAAACTACATTTAATAATAAAACAAACACAAAAACACAAAAAATAGCCATTTGCATAAGCAACAAAACATATTTATAATACCAAATATGACAGAAGAACAAGTATTAAATAATATAAATGGTTATCAATTAGATGATAAACAAAGAAAAGTAGTAACTTCAAACGATAAATATCTTTTAGTGTCCGCAGGAGCAGGCTCTGGTAAAACACTAACCATCATTGGAAAAATAAGATATCTAATAGAAATAAAAAAACTAAAAGAAGACGAAATAATTTGTATATCATTCACTAATGAAGCAACCAACAATTTAAAAAGCAAACTAAAAGAAAACTATGGTTATAACGTACCATGCTATACATTTCATAAACTAGGCTTAGAAATACTAAAAAATGATAATTACAAAATAACAGAACAAGACCTTTTAAAATACACAATAAGCGAATATTTTAAAGGACTAATTAACATAAACAGCAAAAACAAAAAAAGAATTCTAACTTACTTAAAAATAAGACACAATAACAAAAACTATGAAAAAAAATATAAAAACATACAAGAATATGACTTAAATAGAATAAAAATTCTAATAGAAAAATTCATAAACTTAATAAAATCAAACGACTATAATGAAACAAACATAATAAGTTTCATAAAGCAAGAACAAAAAAAACAAAACAAAGCACTCCTGATAGTAATATTATACATATATAAAACATACCAACAAGAACTAAGATCAAAAAAAGAAATAGATTTTAGTGACATGATATCTTTAGCAACAAAAAAAGTAAATGAAAAAGGATATCCAAAAAAGATAAAATATATCATAATAGATGAATTTCAAGATACATCATTAGTTAGATTCAATCTCATAAAAGCCATGCTTAAAAAAACAAATGCCAACCTCCTTGTAGTAGGAGATGATTTTCAATCGATATATCGCTTTACAGGATGTGATTTGTCACTTTTTGTCAATTTTACAGATATTTTTCCAAACAGCAAAATACTAAAGATAGAAAATACATATAGAAATAGCCAAGAACTAATAGACGTCGCAGGATCATTCATAATGAAGAACACCCATCAAATAAAGAAAAACTTAAAATCAAGTAAACATATCAATAAACCAATAGAAATAATATATTACAAAGATATAAATAAAACATTTACTAAATTAATAGAACACATCTATGACAAAACAAAAGAGTCAATATTAGTCTTAGGAAGAAACAATTTTGACATAAATTTAGTGACAAACAATAGTAAATTTACAATTGAAGGCAACAAAATTATATATAAGAAAAATTCAAATATTAACATAAAATATTTAACAGCACATCGTTCAAAAGGCTTAGAAGAATCGAATGTAATTATAATTAACCTAACTAATAAAAAAACTGGATTCCCAAACAAAATAACAGACGACAAAATTCTAAAATATGTGACATGTAAAGAAGATGACTATCCCTTAGCAGAAGAAAGACGTTTAATGTACGTAGCTTTAACTAGAACAAAAAACAAAACATACTTATTAACACCAGAAAAAAACGAATCAGAATTTATAAAAGAAATTAAAAAAAATCATAAAAAAGCAATAAAAATAGTTAAGTCAAAAGCAAAACAAAAACATTTTTAAGAACGAATAAATAAAAGCAAAAAAAAGATGTGATATACACATCTAGTAAAAACTATTTAGTTTTATTCTTTTTTAGTAAATCACGAATTTCTTCAAGAACAATAGTTTCATCAGTTTTAACAATTTCTGTTGCTGCTTCTTGTTCTTTCTTACCAACAGTCATTAATTTATTTACAGCTTTTAACATTATAAATAATACAAAAGCCATAATAACAAAGTTAATAACAGCAGTAATAAAATCACCATATCTTATTACTTGTCCACCATAAATTTTTAGTGTACCACCAACTTCAGCGCCACCAATACCATTAATAAGTGGATTAATAAAGTCATCAGTTAGAGCAGTAACTATTCCTGAAAATGCGCCACCAATTATTACACCGATAGCCATATCCATTACGTTTCCTCTTAAAATGAATTCTTTAAATTCACCAATTAAACCTTTAGCGTTGCCTTTAACTTTTTCCCTATCGATTTTTTTACTCATAAAATTTCCTCCTTCAAAAGATTTCACCTTTATTATGCCACAATATACTAAATAAAGCAAATATAAGTTGTTTTTTTTGCAAAAACAAAAAAACTTCATATTCAAATGAAGTAACTTTCTAATGGCAGGGGATGAGAGAATCGAACTCCCAACAGTGGTTTTGGAGACCATTATTATACCATTTAACTAATCCCCTACAAACAAATAATTACAAACATAATTATATCTAATATAATATATTTTTGTCAATTGTTTTTATTCCTTTTCATAGTATTAATTAGGTGATTAATATGGCAATAGTAAAATATAACGATAACGAAAGAGAGCTCCTTGCTAGAATAATGAGAGCAGAAGCTTTAGGAGACGGAAACCTAGGAATGTTAATGGTAGGAAATGTCATAATAAACAGAGTTCTAGCAGATTGTCTTACATTTAAAAATACTAGAACAATAAGAGATGTTATATATCAAAAAAACCAATTTACAGGAACGAACTCTTCCCTTTTTGTAGGAAGACCAACGTCAAAAGAATTAGACCTAGCAGATCGTGTATTAAAAGGCGAATACTATTATCCTGCGACAAATGCTCTTTGGTTCTATAACCCAGGTACAAATAGACCATGTTCCGCTTATTGGTACGATCAAAGAAACTCAGGAAAATACAAAAGTCACTGTTTTTATGTACCATACGAAGGAGTTTGTAGAGAAATAAACTAAAAAAAGAAGCTATGCTTCTTTTTAATATAAAACAATCTCTTTAGTCTCAAATCGGTTTACTACAACTCTAAATAATCAAAGTATAACTTTTTTATTGACCGCTTATAATCATATCAAATATTAAGGAATTAAAAGTTGTTGACCTATTTGAAGTACTGTACTATTTAGATTATTTAAACCAATTAAATCATTAACATTTACATTATTATCCCTAGCAATCTTCCACAAACTATCTCCACTTTTTACAATATAAGTTTTATATTCACTAGTCTGAGGTATAACAAGTTCTTGTCCTATAGCAAGCAAATTACTAGTAAGACCATTTGCACTTTTTAGTTCATCCACAGAAACATCATATCTCTTAGCAATACTCCATAAAGAGTCTCCACTTCTAACAACATAAGTAATACCCATTTCATCATTTTCAGTAGGCATATCAATACCACCTGTAGGTATTAAAAGTTGTTGCCCCACCTGAAGTAAAGTAGTACCTAAATTATTATAATCAACTATATCATTAACGCTTACGTTATATTCGTTAGCAATATTCCATAGTGTATCACCTCGTTTAACAGTATATACTACATAATCACCAGGAATCTTATCAGTAGAACTAGGAATTGTAAGAACTTGACCAATAGTAATTAAATTACCACTTATACCATTTGCATTTTTTAAAGCTTCAACACTTACCCCAAGCCTATTAGCTATACTATATAAACTATCTCCACGCCTTACAACATAAGTATTACTACTAGAACCAGGAGCTGTATAAGGTACACCTATATAATCTGTAACAGCTTTAACAACAGCCTCTGCATAATTATCGAGATTATTTTGCAGTTGTACAACATCATCTTTAGGACTATCTATAAAACCATATTCTACTAAAATAGGCTCAAGTCTTCCAGTTTCCCTATGTATAAAATAATAATCTTTAGAAGGATCACTAGGTAATCTTCTTTGATAATAACCACGTATATTTTGCCCTTCTCTAGCAATATTATTTAAAACAGCTTTAGATAAATTTTCATTATTACGAAGTGCATATATAACCTCAGCACCATCGCCACCTCGCATAGGTCAAAATGTAACTATTTTATTTTTAGTCTTGAAAGTGTGAAAAATTGTCACGGTTTCGACTTTATATTTCAAACTCAATTGGTGACAAATTGTCTCCAGTTAATTCATCTTATATTTTTCAGTTGGTGACAAATTGTAACCAACTGACTCTTTTTTATATCATTCCATTATTTTTTACTCTTTTTATTCTTCATTAAATTTTCTATAACATATTCATGAAGTTTTGGCATTGTAATTAGTAAATAATCATAACGATCTAAATACATAAAAATTTCAGAAGAGTCCCCTCTACTATAATATCCAGGTTCAACTTTTTTGCTTTCCTTTATAGTACCTTTAAAAAATGTAACAAAATTTGAATTACATTTATCAACTCTATTTAAATATTCTTTTGCTTTCTTATCATTTCCAAGCTTATAATATAAAGCAAATAATGGGAATATCATTTCTAAATCTTCTTCTGGATATTTTTTATACAATTTCAACATATCGTTTTCCTTTTCTAATGTTGCATATATTGCCATTAATAAATATCTAGCACCCATATTATCATTCTCATTTAATCTTAAAACTTCCCTACATACATTTTCTGCTTGACTTATTTTTCCTTCTTCTAGTAAATACTCTGCTTTAATAACCAATCCTCTAATGTATGGTCTTGTTTCAAATATTCCATAAAAATGTCCAATATTTTCTTTATCAAAATATTTTTCTTTTATTAATCTATTTTTTTCAAATTCTAAACCATCATCCAAAAGTTTCATTCTTCTTATTCCATTTTCTTCTAAATCACATTGAAATAAAATTGCATCAAAACATTCCTTTGATTTTTCATATGCCTTTTTAGCCAGCTTTATAGCTTCTTTTTCAGTTTTTGCATTTTGTGCCCCTTCTAATATTTCATATGCATCATCTAGAGGTGTATTTTCATATTCTATTTCTCCATTATTATACATTTTTATAAACTCTTGTAATTTTTCATTTGCTTCATCAATATTTTCAACATTATTATTCTTTAAAAATTCTTGTAACATATTATTAAATTTATTATCCATTTACTCCACCTACTACTTTCTTTTTTTAACAATCTTTTTCATATTCTATTTTATTATCGTTGCACCATTCTTCAGCAATTTTCTTATATTCATTATTTTGAAATTTATACCAATCATCCGTTATGTTATTGTAGTCAGTTATTTCTCTAAATCTATGAAAGGCACCTTTTCCTCTAGTTGCATTAAATAATTCGTTTCTTAATGAATCATTACTTATATTACTAATAAAGTCTTGCATAATATCATAGTCATTTTTTGTATAAAAATTAAACATACTGATAATATCATCATTAAATTCATCCTCTTCAGTATATGTTGATCCTTCTTCATTGAAATCAAAGTTCCACAATATTTCATTTGTTTTGATATTAAAATAACAGCTTGTTTCCATACTAACATCATATAATGCATCTCTTACTTGAGATAATTTAATCATTTCTACATCACCTACTACTTTATTTCTATAATATATAATTTTCCAAAAGTGTTACACTTTGTAACGGTTTAAATACATCATTTTAAAACTCTTCACTTAATAGAAAATCAATTAAATTTAGATGAATAATTCCATCACGAGATAAATCTATTTTATCAAGAGAAATAACATATTTTGGATAATTATCTTCAATAGACTTATATGCTCCAAATTCTCTTTCTATGGTATTATCGTTGCTTTTCATTTCATAAGTTACTTGGATATATTTAATATTTCCATCTTTCTTTGCTAAAAAGTCTACTTCACCATTTTTAGTTTTACCAATATATACTTCGTAGTTTCTGTTTATTAACTCATTATAAACAATATTTTCTAATACAACGTAACTTTTAAATTCTGGATTATTATTTTTTATCTGAGCAATTCCTAAATCAGTAGCATAATACTTATTTAATGTTTTTAATACACCTTTACCAGCAATATCATATCTATATACCTTTTTAAGTATTAATGCCTTACACAAAGCATCTATATAATTATAAAGTGTTTCATTAGATATTTTCTTATTTTCTTTATCTAAATATTTTATAATGTTATCGGCAGAAAATTCACGCCCAGCAGTTTCAATTAAATATTGTAATATCATATCAAATAAAACTGTATCCTTTAAATTTAATCTTTTTACAACATCTCTTAAAATAATAGAATCATATACACTATGAAGATAATTTTTTATATCTATCTCATTTGTAAATTCACATCTATTAGGAAGTCCTCCCCATTTAGCATAGTCCCAAAAAGTATTTAAGTCATTTCCATCTTTTTTTGTTAAAGAAACATATTCCTTATAAGATAAAGGATTAATATTAAATAAAACGTATCTACCTGATAAAACTGATGATAACTCATCAGATAACATTTTACTATTAGAACCAGTTAAAAATATACTTATGTTTTTTATTGAAGCACGTAATGAATTAACAACTTTTTCAAAATTATCCACGTTCTGAATTTCATCTAAAAATAAATAATATATTTTATTATCTTTAATTTTATCTTTTATATATTTATTTAGTTTTTTATAATCTAATAAATCTTCAAATTCTATAAATTCAAAATTAATAAATATAATATGTTCTTCATCTATTTTTCTTTTATCTTTTAATTCCTCTATTATTTGATTTAAAATAACTGATTTCCCGCATCTTCTTATACCAACCAATATTTTAATTAAATCTGAATCATAGAATCCTCTAATTTTAGATAAATAATCTTCTCTTAAAAGCATATAAATCACCTCTATATACATTATATATCATTTTGGTATTTTTGTAAAGTTATTACGTTCAACCGTAATAACTTTTTATTTTTTAAAATTATTACGTCACTATTATAATGTGCTAAAAATTAAAATATATTATTTTTTTTAACTTCGTCGCCACTTGCGACAAAGTTAGTTTTATTTAAAATATTAATAAATTAAACAATAATAATTATTTCTTCACATTTAAAAATCGTAACTTCTACCCAATTTGGGGAGAAGTCTTTCATAACTTTTGAACGAGTTGACCAAAAGCATAATTATCCTACTTCCATCCAAATTGGTGGGAAGTTATAGTACAAGTGTGCTAACTTTGGTCCAACTTGGACGGAAGTTAATTAATCATTCACATTAGTAACTTGTGCTCAAGTTGGTCACAAGTTTGTTATAATAATTATATTCAATAATTTACACATATTTTTTTTGTATTTTTGCCTCTATATGTACGAAGTTAGTTTATTACTAACTTCAATTAATCAATATCATTTAATAAACTGAATTTATAAAATATTTCAATGTTTCTATCTTTATCAATTACAATTTTATCAATAATAGATTGTAATAATTCTCTACTTGGATTATCAAGATTTATTAATTTCTTAATTTTATCTTCATAGTTTTTCATTTCTTTTGATGACTCTTTTTTCTTTTTATCCACTGTTTGTAGTTCTTCTATTCTAGATTTAGATTGATTTAGTAATATTTCTGTTTCTCTTGATAGTCGTTTATAAGTATCTTCTGAAATATTACCTTTAAATTTATCATCATATAGAATATCAATTTTAGCATTGTATTCTTTAATTTTTTTATTCAAAAAATTAATTTCTTCCGTTGTACTTTCTTTAGAAGTATTTTTATAATTTATAAGTCGTGCTAACGATTTTACATCAATCTCATCTAGATATTTCTTACAAGTACTTTTAATAGTACTTAGTAATGCTTCTTCTAATTTATCATAAGGCATAAAATGTGGATAACATAAATGTCTTCTAGGATCTCTTGAATATTTATTACAATTAACAGTCCAATAATCATGATTTTTTCGGTAAGTAACCGTTAAAGTATTGCCACATTCCTGACAATAAATAAGATTTTCAAATAATCTTTTTTCTCTATCAGTTTGTGTTTTCTGCTTTCTTTTAACATTACTTTGAACTTTATTAAAAACTTCTTTACTAACTAATGGTTCATGAGTATTCTCTACAATTATCCATGCTTCTTTATTAAGAGCAACTTTTTTTTGAGATTTATATGATAATTTAGTTTGTACATTTTGTACCATATCACCTGTATACATTTGATTTTTTAGTATTTTCTTTACTGATGAAACAGTCCATATAGGATTGAATTTTTGTTTTGAACCTTCTTTCTTTTTGTATAAACTTGGTGTTGGATATTTGCAATCATTGAGATAACTTGCAATATCACTTACACTTATACCAGCATTTGCCATTTCAAATATCTTTTTAACAATAAAGGAAGTATCAGGATTAGGTAATAAATGTCCTTTATCTTCTGGGTCTCTCATATAACCAAAGCTAGGCTCACTTCCAATAAATTTTCCATCTTCTTTTTTATTTCTTAAAATAGAACGTATCTTTTTAGAATTATCTCTGCTTGTCATATCATTAAATACTGATTTAAAAGGTATCATTTCATTACCAACATTATTTAAAAAAGTATCTACTTGATCAAGTACAGCAATATATCTAACTTTTTTTAAAAGAAAATACTCATCTACATAATAACCACAAGTAACATAATTTCTACCAAGTCTAGATAAATCTTTTGTTATAACACAATTTATTCTACCATTTTCAATATCTTTAAGTAATCTTTTAAAGCCTGGTCTATCAAAATTAGTACCAGTAAATCCATCATCAATATATTCATCGACAAAGGTAAATTCATTTTGTTTTACAAAACTCATTAATAAATTTCTTTGATTAATAATACTTTCACTTTCTGATTCATAACTTTTATCAGAATCTGCTTCAGATAATCTTATATATAATCCTACTCTATAGTAACTAGGGTGTTGTAATATAGTGTTATACACGGCTTCTACTCCTTTCTTTTGTATAACATTTAAAGCCTAGATTCAGTCTACCATTAAAATAGACATATAACAAATCTACGATTTTATTAAAACACATTTTATATATCCAATTATCAAATCATTAATAGTAGAATTATCATCTTTTTTAAAGGTTTCTTTAATATTAAACATATTTCACCTCTTAAAAAATTCTATGATAATTTTTCCCATAATATTTTTATTCCTCCTCTTTTTTAAATTCCATTAATAATTTATTCATTTCTTTAAGTTCTTCATCAGTTGGTGTTTCACTTTTAATTAGTTGTCCATTCCAATATTCATTACCACACTCATCTTTGTAATATATTTTATTTATATTACTTTTATTATATTGTTTAAAGTTTGGTTGAATACTAGAATTAAAGTTTTCTTTAATACCCTGTATCTTATTCTTTAATACATGGTCAAGTGTAATTGTACGTTTAGAATTATTAGTACTATCTTTTTCATAATTCAAATTAATATAATTTAAAGAGGCAAGATGATTAATACTTTTAGATATTGTTTGTTTACTATATCCATGAATATTCATAAAATAACTATTTGTAGCCCAACAATATCCTTTATTCTTACACAAAGAAATTATGTGCAGTAATAATAACTTTTCTAAAGATGATATTCTACTATCACTTAATACCGATATTGGTATAATTGGATTTATAAATTCTTCCATAGTATCCATTCTATAGAATCATACATAAAATATATCTTTATAAAAGTGCACTTTTACATACTACTTCTCCTAGGTGTTTTCATCTTACATCAAATAAAAATAAAAAGATATTGTACAAAAAAGAAAAAAGGAGTACAAACTGTACTCCCACTTCTATATCCTATTCTTTTATATATTCTTATAAGCCAACAACTTACACATGAATATATCATCTAAAATAACAATTTTAGTATTAGTTATATTAGCAATATAATATAATTCTTGTTTCAATTGATCATGAAATCTTGCGGGACATATTGCACCAATTAATTCAACTCTTTTATCCCTACTCATAGTAACTATTTGTTGAATCATTTCTCTACTTTCTTTATCAGATAAATTTAAAATACCAGATTTTGTTTTACTTTTTGCAATTCCAACAAAATTATATTTTTTACCATCTTTATATGTTATTTTAAAATTAACATCTCCAAATTCTTGTCCTTGATGCGGACTAGGTCTATAATCTCCAAAGCCTACAAATAATTTCATTATACACAAGTCATCGGTTTTATCACACATGGAACAATTATCATTACTACATTTTTTACATTTTTCTTTTATTTTATCAAATTTGTTTAATATTTCTTTAATATTATCAACTTTTACTTCTAAAACAGGCTTAAAATCTTCTATTAATGATACATCAAAAATTTGACCATTTAAGTTTTTATGAACGTTCAAGTGATTATTCTCTATTATAAATGTTCCTTCTAATCTAATGTTAAAGTTAGTATATAATATATTATTAATTTCATCAATAAATTCTTTCGTTGGAATCAACTTTAATAATTTCAAAATGTCATTAATATATATATTATGTCCTTCATCGCAAAAACAGCATTTTAATTCTTCACCACAGTCTAAACAAACAACACTATCTCTTATTATTTTTAAATTAGAACTATTACATTTTGTACAATATAGTTTTGTTTCCTCTTCACATACTTCACAAAATCCAAATAAAGATATATAAAATTTATTTTTTAACTTTTCATAAATATAAGAAATATTATCACTAATTATGAATGATGTTTCTCCAGAATTAATACTTGAAAATATGTTATAACATATTTTCTCAACAATTTTTTTTGATTCTTTATTATAATTAGTGTTAGCCAATATATTTTTTGACTGAAATATCTCTAATTCTCCACAATTTTGAATGTCATTTAGATAATCTGTAATCTTATTAATACTATCTATACTCCAATTTCTAAATTGAGCAGCACTAACATTTCTAGTTAAATAAATTTTACCTGCATTGCAATTAATTCCAAGTGTACTTTTTGTATTATCATCCAATTGTTCATCCAAAAAGGTATTTGACATATCATAACTGCTTACATCATTTTGAAATATCCTTTTAGTTGATAATTTATCATCTGCAATCGTAATTTTTGCTACTTCTTCATCGTTTGCATCAGGCTTCACGAAGGTACCTTTCTTTATATTTCCATTAAAAACCTGATTTATAAGTTTTCTAGTTATTCTAATATTATATAATTGTGTTCCTAAAAATTTTGAAAATATATTCAATATTTTATTTTGAATATCATTAGGACAATTCTTTACAGCTGTAAATTTATTTTCAAAATTGAGCCACACAAAACAGTCTTTTAATTCATAAACATAACTTGGTTCATCAGTTTCAGATATGTATGTATATTTACTCAAATAAGTGAATGAAAATTCATATGTATTATTATTTATTTTAAGAATATCTTTTAATTTAAGATTCTTAAATTTAGAGTCTTCAAAATATTTTATTTCATTTAATCGTTCATTTATAAATGAAGTAGCGGATTTTATATCTATTATTTTTGTTGAGGAAGATATAAAACTAAATATAGTAAAACCAGGTTTAAGTCCATATCTAAACTGTTCATATGAAGAATCAATATCATCAGAATTTATTTTATTTGAATATTCAATTATTTTTATCAACTGATACCTATTTAATTTTTTTAATAATTCAAAACAATCCTTTGATTCTATTTTTAATTCTTCTTTTATTATTTTATCTAATTCATTTTTTGGAATTTTATTAGTAATTAAATATCTTATACCTTCTAATCTAATTAATTCCAATTTTGTTCTATCATTTTTTTTCATTCTTTACCACCTACTACTAAAAAGAGCGCAATACAAAACTATAAAGCCTGTACTAGCGCCTCTTTCTTCTTTGATATATTATATCATCAAGTAATATTATTTTAAATACTTTCTAAATGTGTTTTTGAATAATTCCACAGTATTACTCATCCATTCAAATGCTTCATCCCAAGATTCCATATTTGGATCAACATCTAAATTAGATACTAATTTAATTCTAGAAGCCTTCTTACCTTCTAAAGCCATCCAATCAAGATTATGAGAAATAGCATTATTTATTTCATCTTTGTACTTTTCTAATGAATAATATAAATCCTTGTTATCATTAATATATAATTCACAAGCAATCTCATGTTTTTTAGTATTATATGTTAAATCCAAATGGCAATCACTACTTCCAATAAAAATATTATACCAATGTTGTGGCAATGGTTTTATAAGTGAAAAACTAACTTTCTTTTCTTCACAATAATTTTTAAAATCTTCCCAAAAATTTAATTGAATTGTTGATGCATTACTCATATTTTTTGAAACATTCTTTCTAATTGCTTTTGCCCAATTGTTTGGTTTACTAACTATTTGAAACTTAGGTGCAATTTGTGAATCACCTATTTTCCATAGTTCTATTTGCACTAAGAATATGTTTATGTGCTCATCAGAATGTTCATTTAACCAATCAACAGCTTGTTTATGTTCATCTCTAACATCCTTAACTATCCATATTTGAATATCAGCATCAAAACCTGCTGAATAAACAATTACTTTCCCTAAATGGTCATGATTTGTCATTTCTAATTGATTTTCAATAATAATTGTTTTATCCGTTTCTTCTTCATGTGCTTTAATATCGACATTGTATCTACCTGTTGATGCTTCAGTCTCATCTACAGTAATATTAAATCCTAATTCCTCACTTAATAGTTTAATATTATTTTCTTTTGCTAGCCATTTTGTAAAATCAGTCGCCTCATTTTTCCAAACTTCACGTAAATTTGTTATTTTTTCTAATTTTCCCAAATTATAATTCATTACTTATCCTCCTATAAAATATCACCATAAGGCAAATCTTTAATATATTTTTCCATATATTTCCAATCAGGAATAAATCCATTATCTGATAAAAGAGTTTTTGTATCAATTATTGGATTATTTGAAGAATCACATAATATTGGAAGCTTTATTAGTTCATCAGCTAAACGTTCTTGGGATAATTTTCTACCATAACTGTATTTATATTTAAATGTATTCATAACTGTAGTAATAAAAATAGCAGTATATGTATTAAACTCATTAAATTTAGGAATTAATATTCCACAGTCAGTATTGGCATTAAATGGGTAATCATGATATGAAACATACCCAGTACCTACACCATTAAATGAAGCAGTTAAGCAATTAATATATTTTGGTGAAACATTTCCATAATATGCAATTCCTTGATTTTTATCTGTCGCAGAAACAATAGGTACTAATCCAGGCTCAATTTCATTTAAAGAAGTAATAGTCCCTCTTTCTATATCAAATAGCTTACTAATTTTAAAATATTCCCATTTTTGAAAAGTAAAATTTGAGCAATCACTTATATTGTTATTAGTCTGTGGTAATAATAATTCTCCTTCATCAACCCATTCTGGAAATTCATCTGGGACCTCAATATCTTGAATATATTTATTTACTTCTCTACCAAACGCAGAAAATTTAAATCTATTTTCTCTTAAAACATAGCAATAAAACCATTTTTGTATCTCTGACATATATTTCTTTGGTCTCAAAACATCAACATTTTGCGCAGTAACAAAATCCTCATCTTGAACAAACGCTGACAAAAGATATGAACCTCCAAGTGGAACCGTAATATCTCCTTTTTTAAATATTTTTACATTTTTGTCTGGAATAATTCTACCAACTACACCATTATTATTAGAATTTCTTGAGACAAAATTAATACCATTCTCATCTATTTGTTGTTTATCAAAATCTAATTTACTACCAGTATAAATATAAAATAAATCACTTAACTTTGCCATATGTTTCCTCCGTTTGCAATTTTATATCCAAGATATTCATTAATTACTTTTTGAAAATCATATTTATTAAGTTTTGAATAGTCAGTTTCCATATATGCTTCAGCAAGCCATTCATCATTTGGACCGACTTTTTTTACTACAGATAATCCAACTTCAGTTTTTCGTTCTCTATAAAGTTGCAACCATTTACTTTCAATTTTATTCCATATACCCGGTTCTCGTTCTAATCTACCAAGATTTTTTCTTTTTATAAACCCATCATCTTTAAAATATCCAAAGAATGTTTCTTTAATTGGAGCATTTTCATGTCTAACACCTAAATTAAATACCATGCAGCATGCTACGGCATTTGCACCTGGATAAAACATATCTGCAGGTAATGAAAATACTGCATCTAATGTATGTTCCTCTAACATTTTCTTTTTAAAATATTGTAAATCCGCTGATGCACCTATAGCACATTGCATCGGTAATAGAACAGCTAGTTTTCCAGTTTTAACTTTTGAAGCAATATAATATACATAATGAAACCCTTTAGATGGATCTGTGGTTACTTTTGAATTCCATGTTTCTACATATTTAGGATTGCAATGTTTTCTTTGCCCATTATAGGGTGGATTCATTAACACTACATTTATACCTGCATCAGTATAATTATCTTCAGAAAAACATGAACCCTGAATGATATTTGAATTACCATCACCATGAATTAACATGTTAGTCGTTGATAATCCAAATGCTGTTTCTTCATACTCAATTCCATATATTTGTTTTTGCTTAACATGGTTTCTTTGTTCCTCTGTATCACAATCATCTAATGCATCAGTTAAAGCTCTCACCAAAAATGCCCCGGAACCACAACATGGGTCTAAAACAACAGAATTCCTATTAACACCAGTAACTCTGCACATAAAATGTACAATATGATCTGGAGTAAAAGCTTGATTTTTATCTGTCTTACCTACATATTTATTAAAAGTTGTAAAGAATAAATTTAATAAATCTTGCCCCATAGTACTTTTATCATTAATAGAAGGAAGTATATCTTTTTTAACATGGTTTAAAATATCTTGAAATTCAGAATCTTTTAATTCTCGTACATCCTGAGAGTTTAAAACCTTAGTCTTTAAAATACTTAACTTATAAGCCTTATTTAAATCTTTTTCTAATAAGTTAGTCAATTTACTTTCAACCCCTGCAATTATTTGAGCAGTAGATAAATTTTCATAAATTAATCCATTTTTTAATGCCAAAAGACAGGTGCCTACAAATTGGCTTCTTATTTTTTCATTAATACCATACTTATGTAATAGTTCATTTAAACTATATGTATTTTGTATTAATGTCAATTTATCATTTGTTGTTCCATAATAAATATCAAAATATTCATCAAAAGTTTTAATTATTCTTTCATTTTTTTGATAATTTTCTAAAGAAATTACATCATTAATATTGTACCACACATATATTTCATCTTTGCTTGTACTAGCTAATATCGCAACAATTTGATTATTATTCAATTCTCTTTCAAAATTAATATAATTTTGTAACTGAATTAAGCCATTTTTTAAATCTGCTCCATTTAAATTTTGCTTTGTTTCAATTAGAATTGACAATTTATCATTTTCAAATCTAATATCCAAGTCTTTATACATTCTTTTTGCATCTTCAGATAAATAATCTAAATAATTTTTTCCAATTGCTTCTAGACCTTTCTTATAACTATATTCATCATTTTCTATATTACTTTTTAAATATTTTCTTCCAATTTTAGAAATAATATCTGCTCTTTTCATTTTTATTCACTCCTACTACTTTTACTAACTTTTTCTTCTATAGCTTCTAAAACAAATTTGTTTATACTGTATCCTCTCTCATCTTCCTTTTTTGAATTAACTATTCTTCTAATTATTTTAAATAAATCTTTAGGAATTCTTAAAGGAATTGGAACTCTTTCCTCTT